>JBGSMR010000383.1:0-2308 GCA_041740065.1 Chthoniobacterales bacterium | reverse complement strand
GCGGAGGGTGCATACCAGCCTGGATGATGATTGAGTCGGACTTCGCCACCGGCCAGTTATTGGCAATTCTCGCGCAAACGATCTGCACTCGTCCTGTGAAATACACCGCAGTTCATTGTACGCCAGACGGAACGCCTCCGTGACGGTAATTTTGGATTCTGTCACTTTTTTGCCCAAGCCAGGCACCTCTTTCAACTTCCCATCAGATCGCTGGCCTAGGCAAGAGAGAACCAGGCCCGACAGTCAATTCGAAGACTGGAGGACAAGCGTGACAGTTGTTGAGGCATTCGGAGCGGCCTCACAGCGGATGAAGACGAGTTTGTCTCCAATGACTTTGACTTCCTGGACCTGTTCACTGGTTTTGCCGAACGTATATCCAGAGAAATCTCCCCATTCGGTGATTCCCATAGGGAACGGGTAATCATTGGGATTGACTATGGTGATAGTCCAAATCTCACCGGTGGCGGTTTTCGTGCGATCGAAGCTCGTGATGGTCGGAATTTGAGTTTCCGTGATGTAGCTCGCTTCTGGCGTTGATTCCGCTTGGTGGCGGTAGTTATAGACCATCTTGGGAGCTAATTCTCCTTCATGAAATGCGAGCTGACACTCCGCGTCGAAATACAGGAATGTCAGTGGATACGGGCTCAACGTAATGGGAGTTCCCGGAGAGATGTGCCTCAGAGTTTCCTGAACGGGAATATCCCGGAAAAGCATGTAATGCGCGGGCGTCACGGCAGGATACAGTTTTGCATACTCCGCTGCCAGTTGGGGCTGAGTCATGAACGTGACATTTTTCGATTTGGCGTACGCGAAGAATTCGTCCATCGCCTGAGCGGTGCCGTTGACCACATCCCAATTAGCCTTCAGTTTGTCGTCACCTTCGTTCACCGTCCATGGGAAGGACCACTCCATCTCATGCGATTCCTGCTGCATGAAGAAGGGAACGATTTGGTTCCATTCCGTGTTCTGAATATATTCGTCGAGAAGCTGTTTCCAGTATTCGATCGCGCGGCCGTAAAGAATGCGACCGCGACGGACGTCGTCGGGGTCGGTGCTGACGGTGCAGGGATCACCGGAGTGCAGGTGGAGCGATGTATTGAGATCGCGCCCGGTCCAGTCAAAAATGAGCGTCTTGCCGGGATAATTGGCAGGCACTTTATAGCTGTTACGCGACGCGTAGAATGGAGCCCACGGCATGCCTCGATCCGTGATGTTATCTACGCCGGCTTGCTCCCAACACCAGCCCCAGGCGGATTTCATTCCGGCATCTTCCAACTCCGCCACATTTCTGCCACTGCCAGCCCCAGCCGAGGTGGTGCTTGCCCACGGAAGCGCTTCTTTAATCGGAGTCCAATCTTTCCAATCGAATGAGGCGATATCGTCCCCATATTCCTGATGCCATTTCGTCAGCAGATCCTTCATTTTGACGGCTGATTTATTATCCACCAACCACGTCACAGGGATATTATGTTTGTGCGCGATGGCGGCGATTCGCGCGGCACCCGAAGCAGGGAATCCCGCTGCGCCGATTTCTTTGAAACCGGTTTCCACCAGATAGGCAGAAAAGACCATAACGAGGCGACTGTCAGTGGGTTTTGGCGGATATAGCGTCACGGGAAGTTTTTCCAACGGTGCCGTGAAGCGTGGATTCCAATCGGGCAACTCCGGTTTAGCGTCGGTGGAGATAATTAGCCCGGCGTAGGCCGCCTGATTGCCAAACCCATTCGGATCGCGACTGATCAGCGTGAAATGATGCGTGCCGGATTTCAAGGACACCCGGCCGATATCCTGCCAACCCGTAGGCTTTTTGCCGTCACCAGTACCAAGCGTCTTGCCGTCAATAGCCACTTCGATATCAGGATGATTTGCTCCGAGTTGCGCCAGCGAGACAGTGTATTCTCCAGCCGGAAGGATGACATCGAGATGATCCGTTGCTCCTGCTCTTTCTACCCAGCGCACTTGATCCCCCCAGAGCTTGATATTGTGCCAGTCGCCGGTGAAGTCACGCTGCGCGATCCGTGTGGTCACGCTGCTTACCGTGACATCATCGATCCACGCAGTGCCAGAAACTCCCGCGTCGAGTGCAATGCTGACGGTGACATATTCCGACGCGGGGTCCGCGGTGAAGGAAAACTTGTATTCCGTCCAGTCCTGCGTGCCACCAGCTTTGATGACCTTGCGTTCGACGGGTAAATCATTATGGGTTGTTGGGTATTCAGACTGCCAACCGGTGCTGTCGTTGCGCTGCAAAATTGTGACCCCCACTCCATCTGGCGTGGAAATAGCGTCGGTCTTGATCCAAACCGAA
>JBGSMR010000378.1:0-4560 GCA_041740065.1 Chthoniobacterales bacterium | reverse complement strand
GATCTTGAAGATTTTTTACGCGGAGTTCCCCTTGCTCTGCTTCGTAGTTCGAGCCAGTGCCGATCCACGAACGGATCAACTCGGTGGCACCCCAAAAAGCAAGAATCATCAGAAGTCCGGCCACAAACATGGGCAAGACAGAGCGCATAGGTGCGTGGTTGGTATTGGGTGACGCGGAAGACATCAGTTTTTAAGTTGAACAGAGGATTCGATGCGAGGGTCTTTGGAGGGGAAAAGCTCCGAGTCACCGAGGCGTTTGAGGAAAACTGCGGCTAGGATGCAACCGATGGCGAGCGGACAAAGGATATCTAAGAAATGCACGGAAACGCCCGTACGGTGCAGAACAGGGAGGACCATAATGTAGAGATCTAAGAGGTGCATCAACAGAATCCAAACAGCCACCCCGCAGAGAAATCCTGGGCGACGCTTACTCTGGAGCGGCATCAGAAGGAGGAAGGGGACAAAAAAGTGCCCGATGATCAGCGCAATGTTGAGATACCACCAAGATGCGGTATTGCGTTGCAAGAACCAGATGGTTTCCTCAGGGATGTTCGCATACCAGATAAGCATGTATTGGCTGAAGCTGATATAGGCCCAGAATACAGTGAAGGCAAACATCAGTTTACCCATGATGTGGTAGTGCTCCAGAGTGACGACGTGCTTCAGATATCCAGCGCTTCGAAGTGCTGTGATAATTAAGACGAGCACGCACATCGAACTCAATACGGTGCCAGCAAAAATGTATACGCCCCACATCGTCGAGAACCAGTGGAAGTCGAGGCCCATCAGGTAATCGACTGCGGCAAACGAGATCGCCACTGCGAAGAGGGGCAGGCTGATAAACGTAACTCTACGGTTTCTGATGGTGTGCTTAGCATCCCCATCGACGTCTTGGCGCACGGAATTTCTCTTCAGGAAGTAGGAAGCGATTGCAAAAAATCCGAAGTAAAAAACACAGCGAATCCAAAAAAACGGCTGGTTCAGGTAGGCTGACTTTCCATCTAACAGAGCATCCTCCCCCGGGCCCATCTTCATCCATTTCCACAGTTCTTCTCGAACAAAATACAGAGGAATAAAAAGGATGCCCAGGACGAGTAGCAGACTGGCCATATTTTCCAATTGCCGCCGCAGAACAGTGCTCCACTCGGCATCGAAGCCGTGGTGGACCAATTGCCAAAACAACCCGCCCATGCAGATGGTAAAAAAGAAATAGAATCCAAACAGATAGGAAAATGCAAATTGCCGGGAGTCAAAAAAGAATCCGTAGGCAAAACACGCTAGGAGCGTGAGGGCACCGACTGCGGACAGGAGCAGAAATTTACCGCCGACATGCTTGTAGTCAAATGTCTCGGGCTTGATTTCAACGTGGGAGTGATCACTCATGATTCAGAAAAGAAGATTAAGCCTACGGAGCTTCAAGTTGGGCGCGTTCCGTAACCGGCACATCGTCGATTCCGGTTCCCTGCGACCGTTGCAATGCGCGCACATAGGCGACAATTGCCCATCGGTCTGGGACTTGGATGTTGTGGCCGTATCCCATCATCGTATTTTTGCCATGCGCGATCGTGTTAAAAACCTCACCGTCAGCCATGTCACGAATGCGTGCCTGGTGGAGATTGGCGATACCAACAAGGCCGTATTTCGATGTGATGCCATTGCCAGCCCCTGTCGCGCCGTGGCAGACCGCGCAGTTGATCGTATAACGCTCCTTGCCGCGTGCCATCACACCAGCTGTGACTTCGAACGGGAGGCCAGTGCCCCAACGATCTCCCATTTTGCCGGTATTGTAATAGTCCGGTGCGCCGCTGAACGTGATGTTTTCGTAAGGGCCGAAGGCGTCCGCCGTGGCGCTGAGCTCTGCGTTGTCCTGAGGCATCACGTAACCAAGGGGCACCGTGCTTTTTATCGGTGGACGCGTAGCTGAACCATCGGCAAAAAAACCGCTGGGTTTCTGCGCCTTCACCTTCGCTTGGTGGTCCATATCCGGAAAAATTTCAATCGGCGGCGCCTTAAATTTCTGGCCCCGAAATCCCGCGATGGAGATCACCGCGATAATGAGCAATCCGAAAATGATAAAAAAGTATTTGAGCATGGGTATAATCACTCCCCGAAGGGAATTCGCGTGCAACCGTGTTATCGGTGACGGAGTTCTGCCGTCAACGAAATTTACGCCTGCCTGCTGCATCCGGTTGTTAACTGATGCAAAGTGAGACAGAGAATTCGGAAACCGCCCGCTGTGGTCAAGGACATATTAGATTTTCTAATAGATAAATTTCAGTTTTTTGTATTGCGGGGCGATCTTGACCTTCGATTGAGTTCTGGCAATGCTCTTGAAAAGGGATGACGGGAGTGGATTACATCGGAAGACCAAGATGAATGTCGCAAAGCTGCGCAGACGATATCCGGCATGGTGGCCGGGGGATGCGACGCTGATTTGTATTTGCGGAGACATGGTGACGGCCCGAGTGGAGGACACCGTACGGTCGGAGGATATCGATCACGTTTGGTTCGCAGTGGACATCGGCTCCCGCCTCCCTGTAGAGGTTTCGATCAATACCCGGTCGCTGAAGAACGCACTGGCAGGCTTTGACCCGCGTATCCGAGCCGGTGTCGTCCGAGGGTCGTGGAGCCTGCTCCCCGGACGCGGTGTGCGGACGATGACAGAGGGGTTCGATTATTCAGCGGTGGAACGCTCGGAAAACATTTTTTACGAACACATGGAGCGCTCTCAAATGGAGGATCTTCTCGTCACCACGTCGGAACGATGTGTTCGTCTGGAAGTGTGGGGCATGCCCTACCATCACCGCCGGCCAGGAGTTCACCAAATCCACTCACGGCGATCAAGTTGTGCAGTCGCTGCGGATATCATTGGTTGCGATGGGGGCCTGAAATTTTATTTCGCGCAAAATTATGCCACGGAGATGTGGTTGTTTAAGTTCTGCGGTCAGCCTTAGGCGCGATGAAAAAAGCCCCGGAGATACGACCTCAGTTGCGGTTGCCGTGTGCGGGTTTGTTCCTTGCGGCGATTGCCGGAGTGATTGCCGGTGCCGGATTTCCAGTGCCGGGGATGATTTGGTTGGGTGCGGCAGGGGTCGCGGTGGGGCTTTCGTTAGTACCCCGACTTGGTTCGTTCGTCTGGCTTGCCACTGCCTTTGCATTTGCCGCCCTGCATGCGGGTCAATCGAGGGAATCGCCTGGCGCACGATTGTCAGAATGGATCGGCAGTGACGCTTGGTCGGGCGAAGTCGGTCTGCGCATCGACGAGCCATTCCGGATTGCAGGCGGCGGTGCACTGCCTCGTTGGCGGGCGAGGGGAGCGGTAGACCTAGCTCCTGATGAATCTGGGCCATGCTGGATCCCGGTGCTGCTTACTTGGCAGGGAGATTCGCCTCCTGATTATGGTGATCGGATCCGCGCGGACGCACGCATCCGACGAATCCCACCGACACGCAATCCGGGAGAGTTTAACGCGCGGGCATGGTATCAACTCGCGGGGATTTATTGCGAAGTCAGTGTGGACGCCTCAACCGGATTTCAGGTCACCTCACGTCAGCCAAACCCGCTGATCCTCGTTGCTCAACGTTCCCGCGCAGCGGTCGAGCAGATTTTGTCCATCGGCATCGCGGGCACGGTCGAGTCTGGAGTCATCCTGGGAATGACCATCGGCGACACCCGAGAGACGCCGGAAGAACTTGCAGATGCCTTTCGAGAGGTGGGGGTATTTCATTTGTTTTCAGTGAGTGGATTGCATGTCGGTATGATCGCGACAATCCTGTGGTTTCTGCTCGGTACTGCTGGTGTGGAGAAGCGCCGTGCCGCTTTAATCCTAATTCCGTGTGTCTTTTTTTATGCCCTGCTGACCGGGTGGAAATCTGCGAGCGTACGTGCTGCCACGATGGTGGCGTTGGTTGCGTCTGGTATGATAGTTTACCGCCAACCCCTCGCTTTGAACAGCCTCTGCGCTGCCGGATTGATTTTATTAGGGATTAATACAAACGAACTGTTCAATCCTGGATTTCAGCTTTCGTTCACCGTGGTTGCGGCCATTTTGATCATTGCGTTGCCGCTGTATCGCGCCTTCGAGTCGTGGGTTGCGCCCGATCCGTTTCTTCCGCGGGCGTTAATTCCGAAATGGCGGCTGGGGGTCTGGGATGCAGGGTTGGGTGTCGCGGGGCTGGTTTCAGTCTCCTTGGCGGCGTGGATCGGGTCGCTGCCGTTGACGATCTACTACTTTAACCTTGTGTCACTGGTATCCATTCCGGCGAATATGCTCATTGTTCCGATGGCGTTCTTTTCGCTTGCGCTTGCGGCCGGGTCGCTTTCCACGGGGTGGGCGATTCCGATTCTTGCCGATCTCGCAAACCATGCGAACTTGCTGATAACGCAAGGAATTATTGGAATCGTCTCGCTTTGTGCAGCGGTTCCGGGCGGGCATTTTTATGTGGCTGCGCCAATGCCGCATGGTCGTATTGCGGAAGTCACGGTGATGGATTTCGGTTCCGGTGGGGCGACGGTTATTCGCACCAACCAGGGGGTGTGGCTGGTGGACGGAGGCGAGGC
>JBGSMR010000314.1:0-6263 GCA_041740065.1 Chthoniobacterales bacterium | reverse complement strand
CTGGTATATTTTCCCGTGGTTCATGCCCGAGAACATCCCATGGGGCGGCCAGGTGCAGGACGGAGGGTCCGTGCTGGGATTCTCGTATCACGATCTTATGGCAATTCTCAAAGTTCGGGGGCCGGATGCCGCCTGGGCACGGCTCAGCGAGATCCTGAGTTGGTATGCGGACGTTCAAAAGGCAGGCGGATACATGGCCTACTACAGCGGTAAAGGCGAAAACGAAGAGGGCTCCATGCAGGGTGGAGGCATCGGAAACGGTGGGCTCGGCATCATGCGGGAGTTTCAGGAAACCCTGCTATTTCCTCAGATCATGATCGATGGATTTCTGGGATTAAAACCCCGGCTCGATGGCCTCGTCATCCGCCCGGCGCTGCCGAAAGATTGGCCGTCACTAACCATCACACGCATCGGATTCCAAGGCGCGGTGTATTCGATCACGGCTCGCCAA
This sequence comes from Chthoniobacterales bacterium, assembly GCA_041740065.1. Classification (GTDB taxonomy): domain Bacteria; phylum Verrucomicrobiota; class Verrucomicrobiia; order Chthoniobacterales; family JAATET01; genus JBDNGG01. The sequence goes on along the minus strand of JBGSMR010000314.1, from coordinate 5,812 downwards.
GACGGTGGGATTACCGTCGAATGCACAGCCGGGAATCTCTTTAAACCCGGCTTGCTGTTTCCGCCCGAAGGCAGCTGGCGCGATGCAACGGGACGCACTTACGACTTCGCAACGGCGGCGCGAGGCATCCCATTGCCCATCAAATCAGGAGAATCTCTTGTCCTAGAAAAGACAGAGACTACTCCATCCACAAACTAACGAAGACTGGAAGTAACCAATGAAAATAGGACATTTGCGCTGCGGACATCGAGTAGAACCCCGTGGACTCGACGAAACTCACCCCCGATTGACCTGGGAATTAACAGAATCCTCCTATCAAGGTGCTTTCCAACACGGATGGCGGGTCGTCGTAGCTTCTTCCCATGATGCTGCGCTAGCAGGGAATGCCGACCTCTGGGACAGCGGTTGGGTGGAGTCGAGCGACCTGTATACAATTTACGCCGGCACGCCGCTCGCGAGTCGGAGTGCGTGTTTCTGGCGGGTCCAATCCCGCGACGAATCAGGTGCAGAAATCACGAGCGACGTGGCCTCATGGACAATGGGTCTGCTCCAGAGGGACGATTGGTCAGCCCATTGGATCGGATGCGATGCCGCCCCAGAATTTCCGCCCGATCCGTTCCAGCAAGCACGCTGGATTTGGGATGGACAAGAAACTCCCGGTGAGCGGATTTTCGAAAAGAAATTCGTTTTAGAAAACGACTGCGATGGCACGCTGTGGGGGCTTGCAGACGATGCCGCCGAAGTGGAAATCAACGGCCAACCGATTGCTCAACTCACTCGCGCCCAAGCCAATTTTAACTTGTTCCCGCTTCCGCTTCCGATTCAGGTCCGGGGCCTCAAGGCCGGAGAAAATCACATCGTGGTGCGCGCTACGAAGTTGCACGACCGCGATCCCGACGGCGGCGTCATCTTACGCCTCCATGCCGGCGGACGGGAAATCATTGAGCAGACTCGCAAGACCGGAGTGGAATTTGTGCCGTCGACAAACCGCCGCCAGGAAGGTGGGATTTCGGTGGTGACCGATGCGACCTGGGTCGTGCGCGGCCCGGCTGAAACGCAACCGGTGGTGGAACTTGGCAGTTTTGGGATCCCACCGTGGCACCTCCAAAGCACCATGGAATACCCAAACCTCCCGGCGCGCTATGTGCGCCGTGAGTTCACAGTCGAGAGCCCCATCCGTCGTGCGGTGCTCTATTTTTCTGGATTGGGGTTATCGGAGGCGGTCATCAACGGGCACCGAGTGGGGCACGAAGAATTGTCACCCCATGTAACCGATTACTCAAAAACCGTCTTTTACCGGACGTTTGACGTGACAGACCTCTTGAGCGAAGGCGACAACGCTCTGGGCTGCATCCTCGGCAATGGCCGCTTTTTCGCTCCTCGCGTCCGGGTTCCCGTAACCATGGAGTCCTACGGTTGCCCAAAACTTCTGCTCCAACTCGAGATCACTCACACCGACGGGTCCACAGAACGGATTATCTCCGACGGAAAATGGAAGATTTCCACGGAAGGTGCGATTGGTTGGAACAACGAATTCGATGGCGAAATGTACGACGCCCGCAGGGATGATCCTGCATGGGGACAACCCGGCTTCGATGACTCAGCATGGCCCGCAGCGGGACGGGTAGCCGGAGCCCGGGGGAAACTCATCGCTCAGCCGAACGATCCGATCCGCCGAGGAGCCTATTTTCCTCCGGTGGAACGCTGGACGACAAAATACGGAACACAAATTTTCGATTTTGGCGTGAACTTAGTGGGCTGGTGCCGTGCGAGCTTCCAAGGTCAGGAGGGCAAAGTTGTGCGATTGCAATTTGCGGAGGAGATCGAAAACCGGGATGCCCTCTCGCTGGAGAACCTTCGGTCCGCCCAGTGCGCAGACACGATCACGCTCCGCAAAGGAACCACCGAGTTCGAACCGAAATTCACCTACCACGGATTTCGCTATGTCGAATTGCGCGGGGAATGTGAAGCGGCGGAACTCATGGCCTGCTTCGTCCACGACGAAGTGCCAGAAACCGGGTCCTTCACCTGCTCGAACGAATTGGTCAACCAAATCGTCGACGCAGCAGCCCGCGGAATCCGCGGAAATTACCGCAGCATGCCCACCGACTGCCCTCAGCGCGACGAGCGGATGGGATGGCTGGGTGACCGCGCCGGGGGTGCTCCGGGCGAGATGTTCCTCTTCGACGTCGCTGGCGTTTATCGGAAATGGCTTGGAGACATTCGAGATTCGCAGTCACCCAGCGGCAGCCTCTCCGACATCGCCCCGGCTTTCTGGGGCATGATGACGAGCGACAACGTCACCTGGCCGAGCTGCATCTCATTTATTCCGCACTGGTTGCAGCGTCACTACGGTGACTCTGGCGTGGTGGCTGAGAACTTTCCAGCGATTGAAGCTTGGGTAGAAAACATGTGTCGCTATCTGGACAACGGGCTTCTCGGTCGCGACATCTATGGCGATTGGTGCGTGCCACCCGAATCTCCCCACCTCATCCACAGCGAGCGAGCGGATCGTAAAACATCACCGGTCATTCTCGCGTCGTCGTACCTCGCAAAAAATCTCCAGATTGCGGCAACTTTTGCCCGGCAATTGGGACATTCCGACCTCGCAGACCGGTGGAGTCAACGCCGCGAAGAAATCGCAGCCTCACTCGCACGCACGTTTCTCGACGACGCAACCGGACGATACGACAACGGGTCGCAAACTGCGGCCTTGCTGCCGCTCGCTTTCGATCTCGTGCCAAAATCCCAACGCGCCCAAGTCTTCGAGTTTCTGGTCTCACGCCTGACAGAATCCGGCGCCCCTTCCCTGGGCACCGGACTTGTCGGAGGGCAATGGCTTTTGCGTACCCTCACCGCGCACGGGCGCGCGGACTTGGCGACCGCATTGGTCACCCGCGATGAGTATCCAAGCTGGGGATACATGATCCGGCAGGGAGCAACTACCATCTGGGAACTTTGGAATGGCAATACGGCCGACCCGTTCATGAATTCGCGCAACCACGTGATGCTACTCGGTGATCTGCTGACGTGGTTATTCGAAGACGTGGCTGGCATTCAGCCACGCACAGATGGGTTCGAGACAGTCGGACTCCGCCCCCACTTCGTCTTCGACTCAGTCGAGTGCTCGCACCGCACCGTGCGCGGACCGATCCGTAGTGGTTGGAAAACCGAGAACGGGACTATCCGCTGGAACATTGAATTGCCTCCCGGCGCGGAAGCCGTCGTTGAGCTCCCTGCCGCGTGCGCAGAGACGCTGGAAGCTGATGGTAACCCACCTGACTTGGAGCCATTCGAGTCTGAAGAAGGTCGCCTTGTGCGTTTGACACTAGCACCTGGCCCTCACGTCCTCACGTTTAAAAAAGAAATCTAAACCGGATCCAGTGCACCCGGTTTAAGTGCGTGAGCACCTCACCCGGGTGGATGGATGCGGCAAATTAACCTCTCATGATCCCCTATTCCGACGGAAGGCCCGCCGCCAAACTTCGCATGGAGGCGAAAGATAGTGGCGTTATTTTTAAACACGGCGAATTGCCAGACGGTGCCGATGCAGGTGGCGCGCGCGAAGCCAGCGTCGTTCTACACGACGGCGTCTATCATCTCTTTTATGACGGTGCCCGTCCCGGTGTGGGTTGGCTGGCTTGTTTGGCTACCAGTCGTGACCTCAAGACCTGGGAGCGGCACGGTCCGGTTTTTGAATTCGGAGCACCCGGCACGCCCGACTCGCACACGGCAGCGTCGCCTTGGTTTATTCACGAAAACGGCCTGTGGCATGCCTTTTATGTCGCCTGCCAAAAAACCACGCCTGCACCCGATTGCATCCCCCATGCCCCATATGTCACCTGCAAGGCCGAGGCGACGAAGCTGATCGGCCCGTGGAAGAAACGCTACGATGTGGTTGCCGTCGGCGCCGAACCGGGGACTTATCGTGGCGAGACAGCCAGCCCGGGTTATTTGTTTCATCATGATGGAAAACTTTGGATGTTTTTCAGCGCGGCCGAGGGCGAGATCTCGGAGGATGTGGTAAAGATTCAGCGCACGTTGGGACTGGTCACTGCGCCACATCCGGATGGCCCATGGATGGTGCCAGATAGCCCAATTCTCCCGATGGAAGAACAGATCGAAAATAGCTCACTCTATCACGAGCCGTCCAATCAGACCTGGTTCTTGTTCACCAATCACATCGGAATCAATCCAAAAGGAGAGGAATATACCGACGCGATCTGGGTCTATTGGTCAAAAGATCCGACCCAATGGAATGCGGCTGACAAGGCTGTCGTGCTCGACGGGCAAAACTGCTCCTGGAGCCACGTCTGCATTGGAATGCCAAGTGTGATTCCTGTGGGTGATCGGCTGGCGCTGTTCTACGATGCACCCGGAGGAGATTCAAACTCCCACATGGGGCGCGATATCGGGCTCGCTTGGCTTCCCTTGCCACTCGCGCCTCCCGAAGAAGAAATGCTTCGCTAGCTAGCTTGAAGCCGACTTATGCACCCCCGCCGCAGGCTCGCAGCGCCCGTGCAATCACACGATATTTTCACGAAAAAGAAGACTATCAATCAATGATGGAATCCAAACGAGATGATGAGAAGAATTCCAGGTGGTAGCGCGGAGGCCTAGCATTTGCTTGTCATCTCGTCCAAGACAAAACAAGCTGCGTAGGTGGGTAATCCAAGGAACCAGACCAAACCGAAGCACCAATCTCCGTCTGCCCCACGTCCAGGGTCAGACAGCAGTAATCGTAAGCGGCAATCCCCCTCCCAACCACCCTCGGCCACCGCTGCACCACGAGCCGAAACGGCGAAACATCCGTCACTCAAAGGGCAAATCCTGACCGCAATCGCCGATCAGCCTCTGGATAAGATCGAGATTTCCAAAAGGCTGGGATTACCACCCGCCGCGCGCAAAAAACTCCGCGACATCCTAGACCAGATGGAGACGGCCGGGGACATCGCCCGGATTCGCAAGGACCGGTATGTCATTCCTAAAGAGGCGGATCTTTTTACGGGCGCAATTCAATTCCATGCCAGCGGTGCAGCGCATGTTTTGGCAGAGCAACCGGGCGAGACCGATCTCTACATCAGCGCGGAAAATACGTGGACCGCGATGCACGGAGATCGGGTGGTGGCGCGTCTATCCACAGACCAGCGCTCACCTCACGGAGGTGGCCCCCGTGGTGGCTCTGCGCGCCGGGAAGGTCGGGTCATACGGATTCTCAAACGTGAGAACGAGACCGTGGTCGGAACGCTTCAGAAATCGAAAAACTTTTTTTACGTTGTCGCTGACGACCCTCGCTTTGTTCACAACCTCTACGTTCCAGAACCCCCGGTCGCCATGGGCGCGAAGATCGGGGACAAGGTGGTTGCAAAAATGGAGGATTGGCCCACGCGGCACGTCAATCCGGAAGGTAAGGTCATCGAAGTCCTCGGCCGCACCGGAGATCCCGGAGTGGATATTTTGTCGATCATTCGCAAATACCGCCTCCCGGAAAAATTCCCTGATGAAGTATTGCGGGATGCAGAAACCGTAAGTCCAGTGGTTCATCCAGAGGATCTGAAAAAGCGCGACGACCTCCGCGAGCGCTTTATTTTGACGATCGACCCGGATGACGCCAAAGATTTTGACGACGCCATCGAGGTGCAACGGACGGGGAGCGGCTGGACGGTCGCTATCCACATCGCCGATGTCTCGCACTACGTCCGCCCAAAGACCGCGCTGGATCGCGAAGCCGTGGCACGGGGAAATAGCGTGTATCTGGCCGATCGGGTGATTCCCATGCTGCCGGAAGCGCTCAGCAATGGCATTTGCAGCC
>JBGSMR010000313.1:0-2768 GCA_041740065.1 Chthoniobacterales bacterium | reverse complement strand
CTGCAGGTGCCTTCCTTGCCGGAGGAATTGCCGACAAATACGGACGGCGCCCTGCACTAATCTTGGCAGGAGTGATGTTTGCTGTCAGCGCCTGGGGATCCGGAATCGCTAGCGGATCTGGGGAGTTTATTATCTACCGTTTGATTGGTGGATTTGCCGTGGGTGCTGCGAGCGTGATTTGTCCCGCTTACATTTCCGAAATTGCTCCGGCGGCGTATCGAGGCCGCCTTGCAACTCTCCAGCAAATGGCGATTGTACTCGGGTTGTTTTTCGCCTTTTTCAGCAACTTCCTTATTGCGAGCGCTGCGGGTAGCGCGAGTGAGCAATTCTGGTTTGGTTTTCAGGCGTGGCAGTGGATGTTTTGGATGGAGTTGATCCCCTCCACCATTTTTCTCGTTGGACTGTTCTTCATCCCCGAGTCACCCCGCTTCCTGGTCGCCGCGGGAAAATTGGAACTTGCTGAATCGGTGCTTGCCCGACTCAGTCATCCGCAAGATGCAGCCGCCAAGGTCGCAGAGATTCAATCCACACTCACCAAGAATAAAAAACCAAGCATGCGGGACATTTTTGATTCCGCTACGCACAAAGTGCACCCCATCGTCTGGGTCGGAATCGTGATCGCAGGCCTCCAGCAACTAGTCGGGATCAATGTGGTGTTCTACTACGGCGAGGTCCTCTGGCGAGCTGCCGGATTTTCTGAAAGCAACGCGCTGCTTATCAATACCATTGGCGGAATTATCAACGTCTGCGCCACCGTGGTCGCCATCCTTCTTGTCGACAAACTCGGCCGAAAACCCCTGCTCCTGATCGGCTCTGTCGGTATGGCACTCACGTTGGGTGGCCTTGCTGTCGTATTCGGCACCGGTGCGGTGGATGCAACCGGCAGCCTCCAACTGACAGGATTCAGCGGTCCTCTGGCCCTCGTTTTGGCCAATGTTTACATTATTTTCTTCGGAATCTCATGGGGTCCGGTGATGTGGGTCATGTTGGGAGAAATGTTCCCAAACCGCATGCGGGGAGCAGCGCTATCCGTGGCCGGACTATCTCAATGGGTCATGAATTTCCTGGTGACCATGACGTTTCCCATTCTTCTGTCCCGTTTCGGACTCGGTATAGCCTATGGGTTTTATGCGTTTTTTGCCTTCATCTCCATCTGGTTTGTCGTGAAGTTTATTCGCGAGACCAAGGGGATCGAGTTGGAGAAAATGCATTCATGACAGGCATTCAAGGACACTAAACGACCCGGCCATAGGCGGCTTAATATCAACGCCATTCGTGCTTCGGATAGCGGCGTTTCAGGTCCTGGCTAAGTTTGGGATACGCATCTTTCCAAAAGCTCGCGAGGTCTCGCGTCACTTGGACGGGACGCATATTCGGAGCGAGAATCTGGACAGTCAACGGCACGCGTCCTCCACAAAGCGACGGGACCTGAGTGAGGCCATAGAGGTCCTGAATCCGCGAAGCAATGAATGGATCTGCGTCGGCTGAGTAGGTCACTTTCGCCATCCGGGCAGACGGTAGCGGCACGCGCTCGGGAACAAATTTTTCTACAAGTTGATGCTGCGCCGCAGAGAGCCAGGATTTCACTGCCTGCATTACAGGTTTTTCCTTTATATCGCGATAGCAAACTGCGTTCTTGCAAACCTCAGCGATGATCAATTCTCGATCCTCGGGAGAAATTGGCGCAATGCCGAGTTCGGGCATCCAACCCGCCAACCGATTGACACGAATGATCCATTGCTCGACGGCATCATCCCATTGTTTGAGCACGAGTTCACCTTCCACGACCTCTCGCGCCAAACACGCACTGGCTGCGGAAGACGGCTCCGCATCGCGGTCGCGCGAATCAAGCACCAAATCCCGAAACACACATTCTGAGCGGACTACGACGCGATTCTGTGTTCGATCATAACACACCTCCGAGCGATCTGAAAATTCCTCTGGAAAAAGGTCTCGCAGCCAATCTTTCTCAATCTGCGTTACCATGGACAGCTGCACCTGTGCTTCACGATCCCGTCCTTCGATATCGTTGATCTCTGCTGCCACGAGAAATAGGGAGTTTTGTGCGGCGCTTTGTTTCGCAAGAAGTCCGCGACGTCCATGCACAATATCACATAAGAGCGTGCCAGGACTGCGGCGGCGGGCGACCTGATCTGCAAATGCCGCCAGCACACATTTCGCCACGGCCTCATCACTCGGCGGAGGGCCATCCACCGACAACCCCTCGCTGCGCGCGATGTCCAAAAACTGATGGAACAACTTACCGAGTTGGCGGGCCCCATCGGCATGAATCCCCAGCTTCCGACAAGAATCCATGCGATATCCTTGGCGATCCGCCCAAGCCCACGCTCGCATGGTGATCTGGAAATCGGAGGTCGCGTCACCCAGTACGCCTGCGCGGAATTCCTCGGTGCGCTTGTCGCATCGCACAAACAGACTGCGGGACTGCGTGATCGCAGCAATAAGTGCCGCTGCTTTGACACAGCCTAAAGCTTCTGCAGCAAGAAACATGCGTGCATAGCGAGGATGTACCGGAAATCGCACCATACGAATTCCAATCGGCGTGATACCCGTCGCGTCTACAGCCCCAAGATCCTCGAGCAACTGACCTGCACGACTCATCGCAGCACGATCTGGCGGCTCCAGCCAGCGGAATGCATTTAAATCCGCAACGCCAGATGCCTTGAGATGAAGCGCTGTTTCTGCCAGATCGATCCGACGGATTTCTGGAACTTCTGCTACCGGGCGACGCTCGTGATCCCGGGCAG
>JBGSMR010000274.1:0-4959 GCA_041740065.1 Chthoniobacterales bacterium | reverse complement strand
AGCAAGGAATCGGACAGACATAGCATAGAGATGCTCAGACTCTCCGGTCTCGATTTCGACCGTGCGGATTGATTTCGAAGCAACTTAACTAAACCTATTGAATACTTCAACAACCAGAACCAACCAAACTAAAGACGGGCTAAAGCCCGTGGTTTCAACCCAATTATTTTGATGAAGCAATACCATCGCCTTCTTCAACTGGTGCTTGATCACGGAAAATGGAAACCGGACCGGACAGGCACCGGGACATATTCGGTATTCGGGGCGCAGGAGCGGTTTGATCTCCGGGAGTCATTTCCTGTTGTCACCACGAAGAAGCTGCATCTCCGGTCGATTATTTACGAACTCCTTTGGTTTCTTCGTGGCGATACCAACACCGCCTACCTGCATGAAAACGGCGTGTCGATCTGGGATGAATGGGCGGATTCGAGCGGAAACCTCGGGCGGATTTACGGCGCGCAGTGGTGCGATTGGCGCAAGCCCGACGGCTCGACGTTGAATCAGATTGATGCCGTGGTGAAACAGATTCAAACCAATCCCGACAGTCGACGTCTGGTCGTCAGCGCTTGGAATCCCGGAGAACTCGATCAAATGGCGCTGGCTCCGTGCCACGCGCTCTTTCAGTTTTACGTGCAGGATGGCGAATTGAGCTGCCAACTCTACCAAAGGAGCGCTGATCTGTTTCTTGGGGTTCCTTTTAATATTGCCTCATACGCACTGCTCACTCGGATGGTTGCGCAAGTCACGGGGCTGCGCGCCGGGGATTTTATTCATACCTTTGGTGACTTGCACCTCTATGCGAATCATATCGATCAAGCGCGTGAGCAGTTGTCCAGGCCCTGTCGTGAGCTGCCGCAGATGCATCTGAACCCCGACCGACAATCATTGGCAGAGTTTTGCTACGACGATTTTTGTTTAAAGGGATACGATCCGCATCCAGCCATCAAGGCCCCGATTTCGATATGATGATTGCCATTGCCGCTATGTCAGAAAACCGCGTTATCGGACAAAACGGGACGATTCCGTGGAAGCTTAGCAAAGACATGCAATTTTTCCGTCGCACCACGATGGGCCACATCATCGTCATGGGTCGAAAGACCTATGAGTCCATTGGCAGGCCATTGCCCGGGAGAGAAAACATCGTCATCTCCCGCAGCGAGCGAGCGATTGATGGTGTCGAATGCATCGCCGATGCCGCGCTGATCCCGGTGCCCAGCGACGCGAAAAACGTGTTTATTATTGGCGGTGCTGAAATCTACGGGATGCTCTTGCCCCGCTGTCACGAAGTGTTTCTGACCCTCGTAAAACGGCAGATTGAAGGCGACACATTTTTTCCAACCTTTGAGGATGGCTTCAATCTAATCGAAATCATCGAGTCAGATGCAGAGATGGAAATCCGTCGATACGTGCGATCAAACGTGAAGCTGTGATACATCGTGTGACGGAGGAGCGAAAAAAGAAGGACACAACTTTGCCCGTCCTGCGATTTAGAATTGTCTGAAATCTGATTTGAAATATACCTTTCCTTTGTGAGCGAATCAAACCCCGCAGAATCTCAAAATCCACACGCCTTACTGAAGCACGTCGATGAATACTTAATCATTGGCAAAGAATACGATGCATCGGATATCCACTTGGCGGTAAATTCGCCGCCCATTTGGCGGCGCTATGGAACATTGTCTCCCATCTGGCCGGATGCCGCTCAGCTGACTGCCGCCGACACCGAGAGTTTGGTGCGGGGATTTCTTGCCCCGGATCGCCTCCAACATTTAGAGGAGCAGGGCGACGTGGATTTTGCCTATGCCAATGAACACGGTCGCTTCCGAACGAGCGTCGTCCGTCAACGCCTAGGTTATGATCTTACGTTCCGTATCATCTCCAGCCAGTTGCGTACGATGGACGAATTGGGGCTGCCGGAAAACCTGAAGCTCCTCACCCAATATCATAACGGTCTTGTTTTAGTGACCGGGTCGGTTGGTAGCGGTAAATCCACGACGCTTGCGGCGCTCGTTCAGGAAATCAATCGCGCCCGCCGCGACCATATCATTACCCTTGAGGACCCGATCGAGTATGTCATTGAGTCCGAGGGTTGCCACGTTACCCAACGGGAAATCCACACCCACACGAAATCGTTTGCCAACGCACTCCGCGGAGCACTGCGTGAAGATCCAGATGTAATCATGGTGGGTGAAATGCGGGATCTAGAGACGATCTCGTTGGCGATCACCGCATCTGAAACCGGCCATTTGGTGCTCGGCACCCTCCACACCGCCAACGCCGCACGCACGCTGGACCGCCTGCTGGACGTCTTCCCCGTCGATCAGCGCGAGCAGATTCGAATCATGGTCAGTGAGTCGCTGCGAGGAATTATCAGCCAGCAACTCGTGCCACGCGCCGACGGGCAAGGCCGCGCCCTGGCCATGGAGATTCTAATGAACAGCCCGGCCGTGGCGAACATCATCCGCGAGGCAAAGACGTTCATGCTTCCCGGGGTGATTCAAACCGGGCGCCGCTTGGGCATGAAGCTCATGGATGACTCGCTCATTGAACTCTATCAGGCAGGCACCATCACCGGAGAGGAAGCCCTAGCTCGTGCGGAGCAGAAAAAACTTGTCGCCCAAATCGTGGGCGCTTCCGCAGCGTAATCCCTCCACCTCGAACTCCCTTTTCTCATGGCATACATCGACCAGTTTTTCCAGATCCTCGTCACCTCCGGAGCGTCCGATTTGCACTTGGCTGAAGGTCAGCAACCAAAAGTGCGCCGTCACGGTGATATCATTAGCATTCGCGAAGAACCGGTCACTCGGGAAGAAGCGCAGTTCATGCTCAGCGAGATCTGCACTCCGAAGCGATGGGAAAAATTTGAAGAAACGGGCGATCTAGATTTCGCCTATGAGATGGATGAGGAGTCACGGTTTCGGTGCAACTACCTCAAACAGGCATCCGGATACGGCGCGGTATTTCGTTTGATTCCGACGAAGATCGCCACGCTCGAGCAACTCAATGTCCCCGAGGTGATCAAGGAGTTTGGAAAGATCCGCGGCGGGCTTGTCTTGGTGACGGGACCAACGGGATCCGGAAAAAGCACGACGCTCGCGGCACTCATCGATTTTATTAACTCAAACTACTCGCGTCACATCGTCACGATTGAAGAGCCCATTGAGTTTGTTCACTCGAACAAACGCAGCATCATCACTCAGCGCGAAGTTCCCGAGCATACACCGTCGTTCCCCGTGGGGCTAAAAGCAGCTCTCCGCGAAGACGCGGATATCGTGCTCGTCGGCGAAATGCGAGATCTTGAAACCATCTCGCTCGCGCTCACCGCCGCCGAGACCGGCATGCTCGTATTCGGCACATTGCACACGAATAATGCCCGCAAGACCGTAGATCGTATGGTCGATGTGTTCCCTTCCGACCAGCAGGCACAAGTGCGCACGATGCTCTCGGCTTCGTTGCGGGGAGTAGTCGCGCAACTGCTTATGAAAAAGGCAGACGGCTCGGGCCGGGTGGCTGTTAATGAAATCCTTGTAGTCAATAGCGGTGCGGCAGCCATTATCCGTGAAGGCGCGACCCAAAAACTCCAAGATGTCATCGTTGGCGGTCGAGCGGATGGGATGCAATTCATGGACGACGCGATCTGGGAGCAACTGCGGCAGGGTGTGGTCTCTCCCCACGAAGCATACATGAAGGCGATCGACAAAGGACGCTTCAAAAACTTCCTCCCAGCGGAAGAGTCTGAGCTCGTCAATTCGTCTGGTGCCTCGGAAAGTGAAGGTCAAATCATCAAGAAACCGGTGCACTAGCCCGAGGTATGCGACAGCCGTGGTCGGTATAAATTCCCGGCTCTGATACAACAACGTCACTTGCGAAACAGGATTACCCCTGCTTTAGTTCGCGCAATGAAGGAACCCACATCAGACGCTTCGCCCATGAAGTCCACCGTGGAAGCGCTCGAAACACTCCGCGGTGATTTTCGGGCTGCCTTGGATTCCTACGCCACGCGGATCGAAGGTGAAATCACCGCAATCCGTTGTGCGGTGGAGAAGGACGGCAAGGATGCAAAGCATTCCAGTGCGCGGATGCGCGACTTGCGTGATATGTTGACACTCCTGGGAAAATTCCAAATCAAACCGGAAAAGGGCCGTCGCAAGGATTTGAAAAAACTCGATTCTCTTGTCGGGGACCTCACGCTTCTCATTGAGAGTTGGTAATATTGGCGTATTGTCTCGCATGACCTTACCCGCGCCCACCCAATCAGCGATTAAACTGCTGCGCTTTCTCGTTCCCACGTTGCTAATCGGCTTTTCCGCCGTATCTTCAGCGCAACAAATGGAAAAATCGAATCAAGCTTCAAAGGCTGTTCTAGGCGGCGGGTGTTTCTGGTGCGTGGAAGCTGTGTATCAGGGTGTACCCGGAATCAAATCGGTGGAATCGGGATACGCAGGAGGCACAGTTCCCAATCCCACTTACGATGCAGTCACTACAGGCCGAACCGGCCACGCGGAGGTAGTTCAGATTGAATATGACGCCTCGGTGATCCCCTACTCGGAAATCCTTAGTTTATTCTGGAAGGCGCACGATCCCACCACACTGAATCGCCAAGGTGCCGACGTGGGCACACAATATCGTTCTGTGATATTCACACAGTCTGACGATGAACTTAAAATCGCCGAATCCTCCAAAATGGCGGCTCAAGCGGATTTCAAATCCCCAATTGTTACGCAGATCAAGCCTTTAGACACTTTTTATCCAGCCGAAGAATATCATCAGGACTTTTACGAGCGGAACCCAAACCACCCCTACAATCAAGCGGTAATCCGACCAAAACTCGAGAAGCTCCGTTGAATCGCCTGGGGTTGTGACGCAGGTCAACTTCCTCTTGCATCGTCAGCCAATCTGGCGAATTGTCTCGCTCGATCCGGCTCAACGCCCAATGCTCTTCGTAGGCTTCAAAAGCGT
>JBGSMR010000256.1:0-13058 GCA_041740065.1 Chthoniobacterales bacterium | reverse complement strand
CGGTGATTGGGTCGACATCCATGCTATTCTCAGGCAGGGGCGCTTCGATGTTACATTGTGCGCCGTGCCATAAGAGTGCGCCCGATCCAATCAAAATCAGCTCGGCGGGTTCGACAAGTTTCGCGCCCCAGCTCTGGAGCCATTCCTCCACTTGAAATGGAAATCGAAGTTCTCGTTCAGGCATTGATGTATGCTCAGCTCGAAGTTTCCTCGCACGCGATCAATGCATCCCGGCCTGATGCGGCTTAGCCTCGAGTTGCCACGTGTGAGGCTGATAAAACGCACTGTGGCGACAGGGGATTTCCGCTAACGACGTGACGGCCGGACTGCGGCGGGATGCGATGAGTTTGTCGTCAATGTCAAATGCATCCACAGAAACTTGGTACGAACCGGGCGCCAACACCAATGGCTCGAGTGGCAGACGGATCGTGTGGCTTCCAGGTTCCATCCAAAACTCCGCCTTCTCGACGTTGCTGGAAAACTGCGCGACCAGCGTCTCTTCCATGCCGGTCATGAATTCCTGCGACGGCAATCGCAGCCACTTGATGATGAAATGCACACGCGGACATTTGATATTGACTTTGCAGTCGAGTCGTAATGCAGCAACGCGCCCGGTACGTAAATCACGCGTTGTCAAACTGTCCTGCTCAAACTCGACCGCATCCAGTTCGAACTCCTCAGACGCAACCGGTTTGCTTGCTTTCCTGGATTTTTGAAGTTCGGCGCCGCCTTTGAACAGGTCGGTTTCGTATTGATCGATCACCTCCTCCGCTTCTCCGGTAGCCAGCAATTTCCCGGTTTCTATGTAAACCGCCTTATTGCAGACCTGCAGCAAAAGTGTGGCGGCATGGTTGACGATGATGAATGTCGTTCCCGTCGCACGCATTTCATTCAGCGTGCGCATGCATTTTTGGCGGAACTGTAAGTCTCCGACTGCGAGCACCTCATCGATGAGCAAAATGTCGGGGCGTGTGTGGATGGCGCAGGAAAACCCCAGGCGCGCGGTCATACCGGAGCTGTAATTCTGCACCGGTGCATCGAGGGCATACTCGATTTCGGAAAATTTCACCACTTCATCAAAGCGTTCGTCAATCTCGGCGCGAGTAAGGCCAAGCACTGCCATATTGACGTAGATGTTCTCCCGGCCAGTGAGGATCGGGTTGAATCCAGCACCCAGCGCAAGCAAAGGAGCAACTCTCCCCTTGGTCATCACCCGTCCCACGGTGGGTTTGATCAGTCCGCTCAGAATCCGCATCAGCGTCGTCTTTCCACTGCCGTTCTTTCCCACCAAGCCCACCGATTCACCACGGCGCACCTTGAAACTGACGTCGCGTAGGGCCCAGAATTCGCTTTTACGAAGCCAGTCTTTGCGGGGTTCGCGACCTACCGTCTCCCGAGCAATATCCACGACGCCATACAGCAGCGATTTTTTCAAATCCCGACAGAATCGTTTCGATAATCCCTCGACCTCCATCAGGACCTCGGACTCTTCGCCAGGCTTTAAGTCGAGATCCACTCCGGCTCCAAGCGCCTCGGCGCTTGATTCTTCAATAATTTCGATACGTGACATGAGTTTTACTACGAGCTCCAACGTTCAATGACCATGGGCATGGCAACCCTGAAATACAACAATGCGATAGTCAGCCCCACCAAGGTACATCCTAGCACTGCGAGCGAGCTGTATTGATGAGTGATCGGCAAACCGGTGAGTAGATCCCTTGCGATCACCAGCACCGGTGTGACCGGATTGAATCGCACCACCGTGGCGTATAGACCACCCGGAGCGAGGTCATTGATCGACATGAGCACCGGAGTTAGCAACATCCAGACATAACCGACAATCGGCAAGGCATTCGAGACGTCTTTGTAAAGCAGTGCAATCGGTGCAAGGAATATTCCGAACATCGTTCCCAGCAACAACAATGCAGCCAGCGCAAAGGGGAACAAAAAAATCGTCGTCCCAGGTATAATCCGGAACCAAAGCAGCGTCAGGAGGATGAGGACGAGTTGGACGCCAACATTGAAGAGGATCTTGTAGAGTTCCGCCACAAGCAGCGTTTCCCTCGGAAAATTCACGCGGGTTAAGATTCCCTTTCCTGATATCAGCGCAGTGATCGGACCATTGAGCGCGGACATAAACATTTGCCACAACGACGACCCCACGAGCACATATGCAGGAAACGGGATGCCCTCCGGCCCTTTCAAACTCACCACGTTGTTCCTCTGGAGCACGGTCATTCCCACCGTGAAAAACAATGGCGGCAGAACCATCCACGCCAACCCTAAAATCGACTGCCGATATTGGGCTTTCACATCCCTCACTGCGAGGGTGAGTGCAAGTTGCCGGGAGGCAAAAAGATCTCGAAAGATGGAGCGGAGGAGTTGCAGGGGCTCGCGAAGCGCACTCTGCGCTTCGTAAACACGGACTTCACTGTGGCCAGACTTAAGACTCATTGAGTAATTATTGCGTAAAAATAGTCGGAAAGTTGCACTGTCATCGCGGCGACATGCTACCGCCCTTGGTCAGCTGGGAAAACTCAGGACCTTCGGGAAAATTTAAAAATGTAATGGCCGGTCGAATCGGCAAAATATACCGTCATCGCGTATTCTTGCAGAGCCAAAATACGGGTGAAGAAGAATCCAGTCAGGAAATCAACACCGCTGCAAAGTAAAAATACTGCTGATCGAGACGTCACCGGTTGCAATGGCTGTACGCTCTTGCAGAGCGGACCACTCACTCGTGCTTGGAAAAAACATTTTTCGAGACATCTGCGACAGCCCCAACGTCAAGACAGTGCGGGTGCAATTGGGTGTATTCAATCGAGGTGACCGCTATCGCGCAGAGCAGTGACCACTTCGGCGGCGGCAGTGCTACGATTTAACGCGTAGAGGTGAATACCCGGAGCACCCGCCTCAAGCAGTTTTCGGCACAGCGAAATGGTAAATGCCATACCACGTTTGCGCATTTCCACTGGGCTATCGGCGACGGGCTCAAGAAGTTCGCGGAGCATCGAGGGAATCGACGCGTGGCAAATCTTACAAAATCGCTCCAGTGCTGCCCAGTCAATGATCGGCAAAACCCCAGGAATAATTCGTGCCGATTCACCGCGCAAATGCTCCAGGTCTTCGACCAGTGAGGTATATAAAGCGTCGCTGAAGAAACACTGGGTAATCGCGGCCGTCGCGCCGTGGTCAAACTTGCGGCGAAGATTTTCCAGATCAGACTCGCGGGATTCGGCATCGGGGTGCTTTTCCGGAAATGCGGCGCACAAGATGGCGAAACGACCATCCTCACGGATGAGTTCAATGAGATCGCTCGCAAAGGCGCACCCACCATCGGTCGGAGTGAAACGCGTCTCACCCCGAGGCGGATCACCACGCAGCGCCAAAAGATTCTCTATCCCGTGACCGGCATATTCGTCAAAAAGGGCGCGGAGTTCGGCCTTGGTGGCATTGACGCAGGTAAGATGCGCCATAGTGGCCACGCCCGAGTGACGGGCAATATGTTCGATCACCTCTCGTGTTTTTTCGCGCGTGCCTCCTCCGGCCCCGTAGGTCACGGAGACAAAGTCTGGCCCTAGCGGAACGAGTTGCTCGATGGTGTCTTCGAGCGTGTGCCACCCCCGCTCGCTTCGAGGAGGGAAAAATTCGAACGACAGGGTCTTCGCTTTGGTGCGGAGCAGTTGGTCAAGACGCATGAGGTCGGGAGATTACGAGCGGGGATGATACATGTTAAGCAGAAAGTCGAGAAAGGAAGTCACGCCTTGCCTTGAGCTTGGGCCGACGCGAGCGTAATGACCACCATTCAAAGAAAATTTTCAGAGATGCCATTCGCTGCTCGTCGAATCGCCCTCGGATGGATATTTGATTCTTACATCTACTGCGACACGCAGCTTACAAAATTATTTTTTAAACTAATGTCTCTATTTTCCAAGCTGGGCGTTCCAAAGGACCTCGTTCGGGGTCTCGAAGCGCTTGAGATTTCCACACCCACGTCCATCCAATCCAGCGCGATTCCGTTTCTCATCAAAGATGGTGGAGATCTTGTCGCTCAGGCACAGACCGGCACCGGCAAGACCGCGGCGTTCGGTCTTCCGTTGCTCACGAAAATCGATCCTGCGAATCCGAGAGTGCAGGCGCTTATCCTTTCGCCGACGCGGGAACTCGCCAAACAAATCGGTAAAGCGCTCTTTCAATTTACCAAGTATTGCGACGCTAAAATCTTCATCGAAGTCACCGCGGGTGGCGACAAGATTGGCGAGCAGGCCGCACGCCTCAGGCGTCCGACCCATATCTTGGTCGCTACACCCGGTCGGCTCTTTGATTTATTAAAACTCAACGCGCTCCAACTCGATGCGGTGAAGCATCTCGTGCTGGACGAAGCCGACGAAATGTTAAGCATGGGATTTCGCGACGAAGTGGTACGCGTTGTGGCGCTGACCGCCCCGTCACGCCGCAGTACTTGGCTATTTTCTGCGACTTTCCCAGACAAGATCAAACGTCTGGTTGCCGACTCCATGTCGGCCCACCCTAAAGTGATCAAGGTCGAAAAAGCGGATGTCGTAAACCGCAATATTTCCCATCGCTACGTTGTCTGCTCTCGTGAAGACAAGGACGACTGGGTCGCGAATTTCCTGCAATCCCAGAATGATCAGCGGGGGATGATTTTTTGTCGCACCCGAGCGGGAGCAATCAAGCTCGGAAGCGAACTTGAGAAGCACGGCATCACGGCGGGCGTGCTGCAAGGCGATCTGAGCCAAAAGGACCGCGACAAAGTGATGCGGTCGTTCAAAAAGGAACGCACCCGCTTCCTTATCGCGACCGATGTGGCTGCCCGCGGGATCGATGTGGAAGGGCTGTCTTTCGTCATCCACCGTCAGTTGCCGGAGAAAACCCAATACTATACCCACCGCGCGGGACGCACGGCGCGAGCAGGCAAAAAAGGTATGTCGATCTGTCTCATCGAACCCAACGAACAGACCGACATTACTGAACTCGAACGCGAATTAGGACTTCATTTCGAGCAACTAGACAGGGAATAGGAGCGGCATCAAACATTCGGCGCTGCTGTTCGCAGTGCTTGGCGTTTGGGCAGTAGCTTGTCTTTGATTGGTCGCGTCGCACCGATTCTCTCTCCTTCGTGTCGAAGCCACTTGGGGAGGTCATTTCGACCGATGGCAGCATAGTCTTCGCGTAGGAGAGCGTCGATGCAATCGAGGGATTCGCCTCGGACCTCGTGCAGATACCGGCGCAAAACTTCAGCGAGGGTATGTAACGGAATCGCATGGGTGCGACCCAGGGTGACATGGATCCAGTCGCTGAATGCCAGAAACTCGTGAAATGGTGAAGCCCCTTGTTCCCATAGCACAACCAGCGTGCGCGGGAAATTCCCGCTATTTCCAATCAAATCCCAAAACCGCGCAAACCGTCGGACCCGTTGCATCGTCTGGAAATCAATCAGCTTGGTGCGCAGAATCTCGTAGGGCGGGTGATCAGAATAGACCATGCCCCACGCGGCATCGTGCCGGACAATCGGTGTTCCACGAAGACGCTTCAAAATACCCACTTGGATTTCCTGCGGTCCGATGCGAACGAGTTGATCGAATCCATCGCCGAAACTTTCCAGCGTTTCTCCAGGCAATCCAAAGATCAAATCAGCGTGCACGTGAACACCAGAATCCTCTCTTAGAAAAGTCAGGTTATCGGCAAGGCGCGTGTAGTTCTGCCGTCGACTGATCAGCGCGGCCACCTCAGGATTAAACGTTTGAATCCCCACCTCGAACTGCAAGGCTCCAGGAGGGAATTGCACGATCAGGTCACGTAACGCATCAGGTAGGCGATCAGGAACCATCTCAAAATGGACAAACAATCCCGGTTGATAACGATCAAGGAAAAATTGCAGTATTGCAGCGCTAGTCTTGAGGTTGAGGTTAAACGTGCGGTCCACAAATTTGAACTGTCGCACCCCGCGTTTCAGCAAGTCCTCAAGCGAGTGGAGAAATGGTTCCAACTCAAACTGCCGGACAGGCGCATCCAGTGAGGATAGGCAAAATTCGCAGGTGAACGGGCATCCGCGCGATGCCTCGACATACAACACACGATGCGCAACATCATCAGCATTGTACTCGTCATACGGGAGTGCAATTTGCTCCAACGGAGGCAGCGTCGCGCGGATCAGCTTGTTTACGGGCGGCGTTCCCTTTAACCACTGTCGACAGAATTCGGCAAATGCCAGGTCGGCTTCTCCGGTAATGGTATAATCGGCGAGTTCCACGATGGGCTGTCCCTCTGGTTCGTGGCTGACCTCGGGGCCGCCCAGCACCACGCAAACTTCCGGAGCGATGCGTTTCAATAGCGAGACGATCTCCTGCGATTCCCGAACATTCCAAATGTAAACTCCGATACCAATGATGCGGGGTTTGCGGGCCAGGAGCCGCTCCACGATTTCAAGCGGCCGTTGATTGATATCAAATTCGAGAATCTCGCATTGATCCCGAAGCTCTCCCATATTGGCCTGCAGGTATCGAAGGCCAAAGGCGGCGTGGATATAGCGGGCATTAAGCGTTGTCAGCAGAATCATCGAGTACCTAGAGGACTCTCTTCTCCTGCTCGCCGCAAGTCAGAATCCGCGCATTGAAGACCGACTGATGCAGATAAGCGGTGATTTACTTACGGCCGATGGCGGGCGCAGAGGGAAAAGTCGGATAGCGAGGGAGCGCCATCCCGATCAATTGGAAGGACTCGCCTGCGGCGGAAGTCATGCGTCGTATAAGAACTTCAGCATTTCTCCCGGCATTTGCCCTCTTCCCACTGATGGGAAGAAGCCTCCCGGAGCCTGGGGGAGCGCTCCCACGAGCGAGAGGCCGACTCGACGATGGAGCGGTTCTGGGCTGCCTGGAGGGCGTGCGGCTATCGGCGCAACGATCCCGGCGGTTTGAGATCCTGCTCCAGCGAGCCGTCGCCGTCGTGACAGAAGGCACAAAACTAACCAGCGCCGGGTGTCATGATTTTTGACGCAACGACTTCAGCTCCCCGGTGTCACTTTTCATTGGCGCAACACCCGGAGAGAAGTCGGACGGCGAGGGACCGCCATCCCGTCCGAGCCCGCTATTAAATGCCTCTGAACTGAGGATAACACTTGCAAGCAATCCGAATTTAGAGGAGTCCGAGAGCGTTGCGCGAATCACATACACATTTGCAACCGTCCGTTTTGAAATCCAGAGAATCTATTCAGCGAAAAAACCTCCGGATCGGCACCGGTGAGGGAATGCTAGCCACGCCATGGGTGTTTATTGTGGTGCCAGGCAATTTCATCATCGCTGCGCTACTGACACAATATTTCGGCATCGATACGGCCGTGTATGGCGCTATCGTGTCACTGCCTGCGTGGAGCAACGCCGTTCAGATTATTGCACTCCCATGGCTATCGCGCTTCCTCACACCAAAGGACCTCACGCTGGGGCTCGGATGGTTTAACATAGGACTTTGGAGCATGTTTGCTGCCGTGCTTGGCTTCTTGCCGATCGGCGATGCCACGACGGTCGCGCCCCTCTTTGTGGTATTTTTTGTGCTATCGAGTTTGAGCCATGCATTCATCGGAGTTGGGTGGACTACATGGGTCCGCGACTGGGTGCCGATCGGAGTGCGCGGAATTTATTTCGGCAGACGCAACCGCTGGCTCAGTCTCGTGACCGTTTGTTACCTCCTGTTGGCAATAACGGTATTTGAACTCTCGGAATATGCGCTTTGGCCGTATCAAGTCCTGATCGTTACCGCCGTCGTGCTGAGATACGGAAGCATTATTTGGCAATACGCCATCCACACCGAATCCGACCACACAGACCTGATCCGGGACGACTGGTTTGGTCAAATTCGCGAATGCCTGCGGTCGCCCGGTCTGCTCACGTATATTCTGTTCTCCGCGTGGATCAATTTCTGGCTCGGGTTTGTCGGCCCATTCGTGCCGGTATTCAGCTTTGAGGAACTTGGATTGGCCCCTGGCACGTTCACCATTCTTGTCATCATTGCCACCCTTACCGGCATGATTGGCTGGACGATCTGGGGGCGTCAGGTCGATCGCTTTGGCTCCATCCCGATCTTATGCCTCGGGCTCTTTTTCTGGGAGATCCAAAACTACGTCTGGGTGATTCTCAACCCGGGCAACATCTGGCTTCTGTATCCCATGTGGATGTGGGGAGGATTTTTCAGCGCCGCATACTTTCTGGGGAGCTTTAACTTGCTGCTGAACCTCCTCCCAGAAAAGTCCAAACTCGCAGGAATCAGCCTGAATCTCGCTGTAACATCCGTCGCTGCCGGAGCAGCACCCGTCCTGGCAGGGATGATGCTTTTCCATTTTGTGGAACGTCTCGGCGGTGGCATCGAGGTGTATCAAGCGGGATTTGCCATCAAATCCACAGCCGTGATGTTCGGCCTCATCTTTTTGCGCGGGATGCGCGAGCCAAAACGCACGAGCAGAACGGAAATGCCAGGTGCCTTCCGCACCCTACGCCAACTCCTCGCCATCCAAAATCTCGGGTTCCTCGCAAACCTCACCCCGCTTAGAAATAAACGCCCTCGCAAGAAATAAACCGCCAACCGACGATCTGCCTGAAAATAAAAATTTTAAATTTTGAAAAGATTTTTCTTGCCTTGCCCAGAGCTTGTGTCATGTTGCACTTGTTCTGGGGGGGAACAACAGGCCGCCGTGACACTCGTCGCGACGGCCTGTATCTTTTTCCTGTATCTTTTTTTCGACTCGTTCCCCCTCGCTGCGATGAAAGGCCTCATTTGACAGAACGATCATCCGGGATGACTTTAAATCACACTGATCATGAAGAAACTCCTGTCTACACACCTGCCCACCGCCTACTCGCTAGCAGCAATCGCTCGTGAGATCCTGATCGATACCCACAATGCCGCTACCACTAAAGTCTGCGACCTGCGTTCACAGGTGGACGAACTTTGGCGGGCAGCCGACGATATGCTCCCCCGAAAGAGAACCACCGAGGCAATCCGCCGGGTCGAAAATGCGCTGCGCGCGCTCAGGAACCGTGACACGATAGAATTCCCCAAAGGCTTGAAAACCTGATGCGCAGGCAATAGCAGGCGGACAGCGTCTCCGTAAGACTTTTTTAATAGATGCTGATAGATGCTGATGAGAGTAAATCGTGAAATTCGACCTTTTGTCGCACCACGGACGGGACTAGATGTGTAAGCATGGTAGTGCGTGTGATTGGAATTTCTCTCGGGGTGTTAGTGCTCCTCTTGGTGGTGGGTGGCTTTGCAGTGAATGCTTGGATTCACGGCTGGCTGCGTGGCCCCGAATTTCGCGGACTCGTCGAGGCACAGTCTGGTAAGGCACTTGGCGGAACAGTCGACCTGTCGCCGTTGGTTTGGTCCGGGCCTTCCATATTTTCGCCGGATATGGAGCTGCAGGGTCACCCCGGGAAGCCCCTTGTTTCGTTGCGAGCCCAACAAATCCGCGCAGACGTCAACTGGCGCGCTGCATTTTCTGGAGCGTGGCATGTGCGGAGAATTGATGTGACGCGCTTGGATCTTACGATTCACGCAGCACCGGCACCCGCTGCTGCCAAGCTAGAAGCGGAAGCGACAGCCATCGCGGACACCGCGAAAGCCACCTCCGCGCTCCCCGCATGGCTGCCATCCCGGTTTGACCTCGATGAGGTCGCGGCGCAGGACGCGAATGCATCTTTGGGCGTGGCTGGAAATATTCGCAATACAGTGCTCACGATTCAGCCCGAGGGAGCCGGATGGATCTTTGAATGCCGCGGAGGGAAATTTGAACCGACGGTGGCGCTAAAATCCCTGGAGATTGACCAACTCCGCATTCGCCTCCAACAAGGCGTGGTCTACCTCACCGACGCAGAACTTCGTTCATCCGGGGCTGGTCGCATCAGCGCGAATGGTGAAATCGGCAGCCCCGAAAAACCTTATGACGTTCGGCTCAATTGGCAAAATATCGATGCAGCAGACATCTTAGATCCCTCGTGGGCAGACAAACTTACAGGATTGCTCGGGGGAGAGGCTGGCATCACACCAGGGCCCACGGGCGAAACGCTCGCTCGGGGGAAATTTAAACTTACTGACGGCACGCTGACAGGTATGCCATTGCAAGAGGACATCGCGCGTTTTACCAGAGCACCTCAGTTTCAACGGATGCCCATCCACGAAATCTCCAGTAATTTTGCTACCGATGGACGGACGACGGACCTCACTGATTTCGTGCTGGAGTCCAAAGGACTGCTTCGTATGGAGGGCTCTGCGCAAATCGGCGAAGAAGGAACAGTGGCAGGCACCTTCGAAATTGGAGTGACGCAACAAACACTGCAATGGCTACCGGGATCACAGGAGAAAGTCTTTGTCGAGTCGCGGGATGGATACTTGTGGACCACAGTGCAAATCGGTGGATCGCTCGACTCCCCAACCGAAGATCTGTCATCGCGTTTGGCCGTGGCTATGGGTGAACAAGTGATCGATACCGGCGTTAAGATCCTCGAAAATGCGCCGCAACAGACAAAAGAAGCCGTCGACCGCGTCATTGACATCCTATCACCGCTGCTCCGCTGAGGGTTTCGCAACTTCGGATTTTTCCTGTCAAAATCCGAATTGTCAGGAATGATTCGCCACCACAATGTTCCGGAGTCGATTATTTACACTTTGGTTTTACATAGCGCTCCTCGTTTGGGCGGGGCTCTTCGCGATGTTTGTGGATCTACAATTTTTGGCGGCAAATTGGTTTTACCCGGCAGTGATGGTATTGGGTGCCTTTGTTGCTGGACTCACACCAGAGGGTGGCGGAGCGGTCGCGTTCCCCATGCTCAGTGTTTTTTTTAATATTGACCGCGTCCTTGCACGGGATTTCAGCCTGATGATCCAGAGCATCGGTATGACCAGCGCGAGTGTATTTATCCTCACACACCGCGATACGACGTTGCGGACTTTCAAGCCGATGTTGGCTTTTATTCCCGTAGCATTTCTTGGCTTTATCTTGGGGATGCACACCCTTCAGGGGCTGCCTGTATACATCATCCAAGCGCTTTTCTTGAGCCTGATCACCACCTTTGCCATTGCCTATGTTTACAGCAATCATCGCGGAGCCCGAGCGACTCTATCGCTGAGAGGTTGGAAAGACGGGATGTTTCTTGGCGTGATCCTGATCCTCGGAGGCATGTGCGCGAGTTTATTTGGAACCGGCGCAGACATCATCCTCTACACGCTCGTTGTCACACGTTTCGGCGTAAAAGAAAAAATCGCCACCCACATGAGTATCACCCTGATGGCTGCAGTCAGCGTGCTGGGGTGCGCATACCGGCACTTCATTGACGCAGGAATCTCTGAAACCCAAGTTCGCACATGGCTGTGTGCTTATCCCGTTGTTTTGTTCATGGCACCCCTCGGGGCCTATGTGCTGCATCGAATGAACGTCGAATGGATGCTCAGAGGAATCGTCGTTCTGAACATCGGGCAACTTGTATATTTTAACATCAATAACCCCTCATTGCCAAAAGTGATCGCATCAGTGGTATTCTCGACGGGGCTAATGGCGATTTTCATTTTTGCATTGTCGAGGCTGTCAAAACAGAAAACTCGAGTGAACGCCTATACGACGGAACCGGCCGCATGACCACTGGCCCAGGCCCACTGGAAATTATACCCGCCGAGCCACCCCGTAACATCAACAACCTCGCCGATAAAGTACAACCCTCGCACGTGCCGAGCCTCCATCGTTTTTGATGACAATTCCCGGGTATCCACCCCGCCCACAGTAACCTCTGCCTTGGGGTAGCCTTCGCTCCCCGAAGGTTCCACCTTCCACGCGTGGAGTTGCCGATTGGTTTCCTCACGCTCTCGCGAAGACCAGCGGTTAAGAGGAATTTGTGGTGCATACCGCTTTGCCCAGACGTCAGCCAAGCGCCGGGGCCAATGCGTCGCGAGCAGGGTGGGCAAACTTGTTTTGAGGGTTGTCGCGGGGATGGGCTCTCGAACGTCAGGCAGCAAATCGAGGGTAAGATTCGCTCCCGGTTTCCAAAACGACGAGATTTGTAAAATCGCAGGACCGCTCAACCCACGGTGCGTAAATAGCGCCGCCTCACGAAACGACGTCAGCCCAAGCTCTGCCACCACCGGAATTGCAACGCCACTAAGCTCTGAAAATGCCACCCGATTCTCAGATGCAAAGGTCAGAGGCACCAAACCGGGCCGAATCTCCGTGAGTCGCAACCCAAACTGGGTCGCCATGCGGTAACCAAAATCTGTAGCTCCCAGATTCGCAAAAGAAAGCCCACCTGTGGCCACCACTAACGCGTCCGCCTCCACCGATCCTTGCGACGTGATCAAACGGTAGCCCGAAGGTCTCTCCACGTGCTCAACCCTGCAACCACAACGGATTTCGACACCCGCTGCCGCACATTCTTCGAGCAGCATCGTCGTGATTTGTCGGGAACTGGTGTCACAAAACTGCTGACCAAGCTTTTTTTAATGATAGGAAATCCCGTGCTTTTCCACCATTGCTATAAAGTCCCAAGGCGAGAATCGGGCAAGCGCGGATCGGCAGAAGGCAGGGTTCTCGCTCAGGTAGTTTTCTGGCTCCGCATAGATATTCGTAAAGTTACACCGTCCGCCTCCGGAAATAGCAATCTTAAGCCCCACCCGCTCGCGATGCTCAAGCACCATGACCCTCCGGCCGCGCTGCCCCGCCGTCAGCGCACAAAACAACCCGGCCGCTCCTCCACCAATGATTGCAACATCAACTTTCACAGACTTCACCTTTCCGTGAAGGCGACGACGAGGAAAGCGCAATCGTTAGACAAAGCTCGCAATTGCGGCCGGCACCAATAGCGCCGCGTCGGCCCAGGCACCGCCCGCTTCGCTTCCTCGTCGCCCAGCTATCAGTGCGGTAAAGGTGAGCATCAGCGCAGCCCCACCCAAAGCTGCCCCTCCACGAGAATTGCCAGAGGAAAACATCGCATAGAGACACGCGCACACAGCTATAAACCCCGGGATGAGCGTGAAGACAGCAGATTGAAACCTGCTTTCGG
>JBGSMR010000247.1:0-4046 GCA_041740065.1 Chthoniobacterales bacterium | reverse complement strand
GATACCATCTCCTTCCCATGTATCAGCAATGCCCACACCGCCGATAAAGCCAATCCGCCCGTCCACCACGAGGAGCTTTCGATGCGTGCGAAAGTTAACTCGGCTCAGCCAGACGGCTCGAAAGATCTCGAGTTCCACGGGTGAATCCCGCAGACGGTTCATCGCACCCGCATGCAGACCACTGCAGCCAAACGCGTCTTGAAGCACATGCACCTTCACTCCTGCACTGGCCCGCTCAGCCAGTGCTTCCGCAATGTCATTTGCGACACGACCTTCCTGCCAGAGAAAGTTTTCAAACGTGATTGTCTGCTCTGCCGAACGAATCGCCGCCAACATTGCCGGAAAAATCTCATCACCGTTTTGCAAAATATTCACCGTGTTCTCCGCAATGAGCGGCGGCCCCAGTAAATGTCCCGCCACCCGGGCAAACACCTCGTCATTCACGCCATAATCTGTCTTAATAAGCTGGCGGATTTTCTTTTCCGTTTCAAAAAAGTTCCGAGCAACGAATAACGTTACCACACTGGAAACAGCAGCCGTACCAAGCAGCAGGCCCCAGGAAGGAGTTCTAGGATGAGTTTTGATTTTCACAGATAGAAAGTGAGGCGATTCAACCGTCAGTATTGAAATTCTTAAGCCCGCCTGCAAGTGATCTCGCGATTTCTGCAAAAGTCGGGCCATCGTCAAAGGATGCATTCTTTTGGATACCGGGCGGGCTTTCTCGACAATCAGCGGGCGTGCACCTATCGTGACCACGCGTTCGATTGACCCTCTCCAATTTTCCCTGATTTTCCCGTGAACACCGACATTAAATCTTTGATTCTAGACATTGGCCAGCGAGCGCGAGTGGCATCACGAGCGCTTGGACTCTTAGATTCTGCCACTAAAAATGCCGCCTTGATTGCTATGGCAGACGCAGTATTGGCCGCGGCGCCAGACATTCTGGCTGCCAACGCAAATGACGTTGCAGCCGCTACGACACAAGGACTGACAGCGGCCTCGGTGGATCGGCTGCGCCTTACCGAAGACCGCATCGCGTCAATGGCAACTGGCATCCGCGAAGTCGCTGCGCTCCCAGACCCCGTCAATGAAATACTAGCTGATTGGTCACGGCCGAATGGCATTCGGATCACTAAAATCCGAAAGCCAATTGGGGTGGTTGGAATCATCTACGAATCACGTCCCAATGTGACGAGCGACGCGGCGGTGCTCTGCATCAAGACCGGGAATGCGGTGATCCTGCGTGGCGGGTCCGAGAGCATTGCGTCGAATCGCGCCATCGCCGAGGCCCTGCAATCGGGCGGAGCGAGCGCCGGGATGCCTCGGGACGCGGTGCAGCTCGTTCCCACAACCGATCGCGAGGCCGTCCGGTTAATGGCGGCCATGGACTTATACATTGACGTTATTGTTCCTCGCGGAGGACGCGGGTTGATCGAGGCGGTAATGGCACATGCCCGGATGCCAGTGATTAAACATCTGGACGGAATCTGTCACATTTATGTGGACGCGGAAGCAGATGTCCACATGGCCACCGAACTTATCTTAAACGCCAAAGTCCAGCGTCCGAGCGCGTGCAATGCTGCCGAGACATTGCTCGTGCACGAATCGATCGCCGAACGGGCGTTGCCGGTAATCGCCGAGGCGCTGGCTCTGGCGGGGGTAGAATTGCGGGCGGACGAACGGGCTATGACGGTATTGAAGAAGGTAGGTTACCCGAAGTTGATTCCTGCCCTGCAGTCCGATTGGACCACGGAACATCTGGACCTCATCCTTGGTGTGCGGGTGGTGGACGGTGCGGCATCGGCAATGGACCACATCGAGACTTTTGGCTCGCACCACAGCGATGCAATTGTCACTGATAATCCAGCGACCGCGGAACAATTTTTACAATCCATCGACTCGGCAGCCGTCTATTGGAACGCGTCAACGCGATTTACTGACGGCGGTGAATTTGGATTTGGCGCTGAGATCGGGATTAGCACGGACAAACTCCATGCGCGAGGCCCGATGGCCTTGGCTGAACTAACAACTTACCGGTATCTCATTCGTGGTGTGGGGCAGGTGCGCGCCGGATGAAGGCCGTGGTCGTACACTATCTCGGACGGGTGCAGGGAGTCGGGTTTCGTTTCACTGTGAAATCGCTCGCCCGTGGGTATGATATCGTCGGCACGGTGAGAAACCTGCCTGATGCCCGCGTCGAACAAATCGTGCAAGGAGAAGCCGAAGAAGTGGATGCCTTTTTGCAGGCAATCCGTGAAAGCGTCCTCGCCGGTCATATCCAGGAAGAAGTAATCAACCCACGGAGTGTGGAATCGGGTTTGCGTGGATTCCAAATTTTGGATTGAATAGCAATCGATGAGCACCGCAGTTTCCATCAAGAACTTAGTAAAGGTCTTTCCTGTGCCTTGGAAGCGGGAGCGACTCGTCGCCGTGCGTGATGTCTCCTTGGATGTCGAGGAAGGCGAAGTCTTTGGTCTACTTGGTCCAAACGGATGCGGGAAAAGCACCACGCTCAAGGTCCTCTTGGGATTGGTCACTCCGACTTCGGGGACAGCGACGGTATTCGGCTATGACAGCAGGGATTTTCCAGCACGCAAGGAAGTCGGATTTTTGCCAGAGAATCCGTATTTTTACAAATTTCTGACGGCTGCGGAAACAGTTCGCTTTTATGGCAAACTTTGTGGGCTCAGTGGGCGAGTGCTTACCGAGCGGACCAACGAACTACTGGCACTCGTCGGATTGGAAGACGCGCGCGATCGGCGTGTGGGGACATTTTCCAAAGGCATGCTGCAACGCATCGGTTTGGCGCAGGCTATTGTGCAGGACCCCCGGCTTGTTGTGCTCGATGAACCTACTGCGGGAGTGGACCCCGTCGGCTCGCGTCAGATCCGCGACCTGATCCTCGGGTTGAAGGCCCGCGGCATGACAGTCCTGCTCACGTCTCACTTGCTAGAACAAGTCCAGGAAGTTTGCGACCGCGTCGGCATCATGGCTCGCGGACAATTGGTCCGGCAGGGAAAGCTTGAAGAATTGGTAACCGTCGGGAATCAGACCCAATATTTGGTCGAAAATGCGTCTCCCGAACTGGACGCGAAAATCGCGACGTTGATAGCTGCCGAAGGCGCTTCGCTGGTCACGTCCAACCGACCGCAGCGCACGCTCGAAAATGTTTTTATAGAAGTGACAAAAAACCCAACCGAAACGGTCCGGTAAGCCGATCCGTAGCGATCAACGAGCATTAATCAATGAATCTCTTCATCACAGGAACGGACACGGATGTGGGAAAAACGTATTTCTGCGCCCTTTTCTTGCGGGCACTGGTCAAGCGCGGAGTGCGAGCAGTTGGAATGAAACCGATCTCCTGCGGGGGACAAGAAGACGTCCAAGCGATGGCTGATGCCTGCGGGTATACGGGGGCTCTCTCCGATCTGAATCCGGTGTCATTTGATCAACCGCTCGCGCCCTTGACAGCAGCCGTAATCTCCAGCTCCCAGGTTGATCTGGAATCCATTTTCAAGACATTCAATCGCTTAAAAACAAGTTATGATTCGGTCATCGTAGAAGGCGCTGGCGGGTGGCTCGTCCCCATCCTTCCAGACTACTTCATGGCTGACCTTGCGATAGCACTGGAAATCCCAGTCCTCATCGTGGTCGACAATAAACTCGGTGCATTGAATCACACGCTGCTCACTTTAGACAGCTTGCAACGCCGAGGCGTGCCATGTGCAGGGATCATTTTAAATAACCGGACTGACGATTCCAGCCCCGCGACGACGACCAACCGAGCCATCCTTGAAACCCTGCTACCCATTCCGATCCGCGCGGAAATCCAGCCAAACCAGACAGACTTGGACCTCTCGGGATTCGAAGATTTACTACCCTCCTAAATGACGGCATGGCAGCTGGGCCTGATGGCCGCCACAATGAGTTTTCTGGCCGCCTGCACAGCGAACAACCCTTCACTCGCTCCAACTGGTGGCGTGGAAATCGTCGGCAAGGTCACTTACGATGAGTCGATCACGTTGCCAAAAGGAGCCCGACTGCAT
>JBGSMR010000238.1:0-4252 GCA_041740065.1 Chthoniobacterales bacterium | reverse complement strand
TGGTGCAAACCCAGGCGCACAAGCATTCCGGACAACGGGCATCGGAAATATCCGTATCTGCTGAGGGATCGGATCGTGCAATGAGCTGATGACGCGTGGTGCGCGGACATCACGTATGTGCCGATGCCCCACGGGCATGCCTACCTGTGCGCGGTGATGGACTGGCACAGTAGCAAGGTGCTGGGCTGGGCGGTTTCCCACACAATGGATTCCGCGCTGACGGAAAAGGCCCTGACGAGCGCTGTAGCGCAAAGCCGAGGCATTCCAGAGATCTTCAACACCGACCAGGGCAGTCAATTTACCTCACCGGAATGGACGGAAAGGGTCGCTGGATGGATAACGTGTTCATCGAGCGCTACAACACTTGCACTTGGCGTCCACATGAAGCCTTGGGCAATCAAACCCCGTGGCATAAGGGGTCAGGCATGGATTATTGACATATTGATCCATGAACAACTTACCGACAGGATGGATGCGAGGGTAAATTTTGAGTGAGCTAGCGGTTACGAAATGAAATTGGGAGGATGCCCATGCGGCGTGCTGCGGTCAGGTCAATGAGTTGATAGGAAGGCTCATCTTCACTTTCAAACGCCTCGGCATTCTCCTCCAGCGACTCGGTGCCTGCGAGAAGTGCGCCAATGAAGGATTCCCATGCGGCCTCTTGAACATCCACATCGAGGCTGTCGAAAGCCGGGAACTTGTTGCGATCCACAGGTGACAGGTTTTGTTCACCCATGAGCGTGGTTTCGATTCCGACAATAGCGTTTTCGCTGAGATCCACCGCGAGAAACATGTGTCCGGGCACAAGCACGAGGGTGCAGTGCAACCCGATCTTCCGGAGCAGTGCGGCAAGCAGCACGCTGCCGTCGACACAATTTGCCTGCGTGGAGTCTACGGACTGATCAAGGAGCCGAACGTGCTGGCTGTAGACACCATCGGTTTCCGCGGCCGTGGTGGTGATGTCGCTGTATCGCATCCCCCGCCGCTGCATCACATTCCAAATCGCAAAGATTTGAAGTAAAACCTGATCCTCATCTCCGGACTGATACGCATCAAAAGAGGATACAATTCCGGTTTCCAGCGCCTCCTTGAGTAGCGCATCCACTCGTGGGTGGTTTTCGTTCACGTAGGCACTGAAGAGCCAACTGTAATCAGAAACGGAGTTATTTTCCTCAACCGCAAAAAGACAATCATTTACCGAACGCACCGTGACTGTCTCGGATTTACTGCCTTGGCTTTCGCCATTGACGAATAACTCCATGGTCACGTCGATGGGCACTACTTGCATGACGCCAGCCAACGCATTGTAATCATAAGAAACCTTCGGGTGAACCAGCAGGTCCTCGCCCGAGTTCTTCCGAACAACCCCGTTAAAGGTGCCGCCTTTAATGAATTCATTGGGTTCAATCACCAGTTTGATCTTATCCCCTTTGGTCACCCCGGATACGATCGCCCCGACGACGCCATTTTCATCGCCGAGATGATTCCCACCCCAGCCGGCGAAAAGCTCGTCCTCGGGATTGACTCTTGCGGTTCCCAGCACCACCGACGGAAAGAGATTTTCCGAGGGATAGATATCCGGCTCCCAATCGATTTCTTGAGCAAGTAGCAATCCGCTTTGGAAGGATAAGACAGTGATTAAAGTGGCCGAAAAAACTCCCCAGCGGATTGTCATTTAGGCGTTGATTAGCAATGCCTCACAAAATTGCAAATTCTTATTTAGACTTTTCTCATAACCCATCCACTAACCGACAACTCCAAGCCAAGGCTTCGGATTCACTCCACCGCAGACTCCCATCAGCGTTTCCGGCGGGGGAAATACCAGCCCCGCAGTGTGCGCATTAGCGCTGGTAACACGAGCCATGTGAGCAGAATCACCGTGAGCGCAGTGACTGGCAGCATCTGCAATTGGCGTGGCCACCCCGCCATGAACGGCGCGAGCAGCCAAGTGAAGGTTTGCGAGAGGGTCGTTACGCCCAGCCAAACCGTGACCGCCATCTTCCATCTTGGGGGATTCACACTCTCCCCGGCGAGCGCAGCCCAGCCGTTCAGGTTTTGCAACTCCCGCACGACGGCGGGAGCAGCGGACTGTGCATCCATACGAGCCATCCAATCCCTAAAAACATCCGACGAAGTAAAAACCCGCCGCGATGCAAGCGAATCGAAACGTGCGATGATCGTATATTCTCCATTCCTGTGCTGGCTTTCCGCTGGTCGCAACATGTGCATGCCGAGATGTCCGGGAAACGTCCAAGCGACATCCAAAAACTCACGCATGCTGGATTCAAAGTCCGCCTCGCAACCCGGCTTGATGAACCGGGTCACGACAACGGTGAGTGAACTGTCAGCGCTCATCCAAAAACAAAAATCACTTCTACCTCCTATCCCAGTCCCTCGTGGGACTCAATGCGTTTGCCTTGGCCTTTGACTGCTGACCAGAAGCGAATCATCAAGCCTGAATCCGCCGGACATGCAGCAACGGTATCATTGTAATCAATAAGGACAGGCGAAGTCGTCGACGTCTTCTGCGGCATGAGTTGCTGTCCAGATCGAGAGGGCCAGCAGGATTGGTAACGCCAGTTCCGCTTTTGTGTCGGCTGTCGTTGACTCATTTACTGGTTTTTCACCATCCCAGCACGCTGGCGAAGATCAAGGGGGCAACGATCGATGCGTCGGACTCAATCACGTATTTTGGCGTTTGCACGCCGAGTTTACCCCACGTGATTTTTTCGTTGGGTACCGCGCCGGAATAACTGCCGTAACTGGTCGTGGAGTCGCTGATTTGGCAGAAATACCCCCAGAGCGGGACTTCGGGACGCTGAAGATCCTGATGCAGCATGGGCACGACGCAAATTGGGAAATCTCCGGCTATACCACCGCCGATTTGAAAGAACCCGATCGAGCCGAGTTCTCCGATTGGTTTAGCTTGCGCTTCATACCACGTGGCGAGCGCCATCATTGTCTCGATCCCGGTGCGCACGGTGTGGACATTTTTCACATCACCGCTGATGCAATGTCCAGAGAACATATTTCCGAGTGTCGAGTCTTCCCAGCCAGGAACAAACATGGGGAGGTTTTTCTGAGCGGCAGCAAGCAGCCAGGAATTTGCGGGGTCGATCTGCGTCTCAAGCTCGCCTTTGAGTAGGATACGATACATGAATTCATGGGGAAACCAACGTTCTCCAGCAGCATCTGCGGCCATCCACTCGGCCAAAACGGCTTTTTCGATCCGTCGCATTGCTTCCATTTCTGGGATGCACGTGTCAGTGACGCGGTTCATGTGGCGGTCGAGCAGTGCTTGTTCATCGGCGGGCGTGAGGTCGCGATAGTTCGGAACACGCTCGTAAAAGTCGTGAGCCACAAGATTGAAAACATCTTCCTCGAGGTTGGCTCCTGTGCAACAAATCGCGTGCACTTTGTCCTGACGGATCATTTCGGCAAGTGAAAGTCCAAGCTCTGCAGTGCTCATGGCACCAGCTAGAGTAACGAGCATCTGCCCACCCGAGTCCAAGTGCTGACGATACCCATCTGCTGCATCCTTGAGTGAGGCGGCATTAAAATGACGGAAATGATGAGCGATGAATTGGGATACGGGTCCGGGTGTGTTGCCTGAGGTTGTCATGGTCGATCGGCCGAGCAGTTGGCGCAGCAATATGGGATGGATGATTTATTCGTGGTGCATCGGAGTAAATCGATGCACGTCGTGTAAACGGCTACGGGAAATTAGGATGGTCCCGCCATCGCCGCGACAGGTGGCTTAAAAAAAGAAACCATAATTTTCGGCACCGCCTCAAGCGGAAAACGGGATTTTTCGTGCACTGGCGTACCAGCATCCTATTCCCCCTGTTTGCACATTTGGCCCATTTGCTGCTATATTCGAGGCATTCCTTCGTTAATCCATGCCGAAAATCAGACTTTCAGGTACCGTAAACGGTGCCGATGACCCCAACCGCGCCTCCCGAGCCCGCCTTCTTTATCTGCTCTTTGCCAAAGGGTGGGATATTTACAACTCGAACGGCGACCAGCGGATCACACTCTCCAACATCGAGAAAAAAATCATCGAGTCCGATGCGTTTGTTTTCACTCCCGGAGCAACATTGGAGGATATGTTTAAGGCGATATCGATTTTTGTCGGCATCCAAACGCTCGACCGCAATCTTGCGGGCAAACCTACGATCATCCTGAACGAAGACCCCTCGTGGGATCCGTTTTTTGCGGTGCTAGCGCATCTGCGCAAGATGGGAACGGTGCT
>JBGSMR010000236.1:0-1863 GCA_041740065.1 Chthoniobacterales bacterium | reverse complement strand
TTGCAGTGAGCGTGGACAGCCCCTTTGCTCAGGCCGCATGGGCAAAAAAGGAATCCATCACGATTCCGTTGCTGAGCGATTTAAATAAGGAAGTGACTAAAGCATACGACGTAGTTTTTCCTGCGCTGGCGGGGATTGGAGACACATCAGCCCGCGCTGCATTTGTGATCGATAAATCCGGGGTGATTCAATACAGCGAGCAAACACCGAGTCCAAAAGAAGTGCCAGACTTTGTGGCGGTCGAAGCTGCGCTGGCAGCGCTGGCTTGAGTGTTGATGCCCGCAAATATGCTGCATTGATTTTTGATCGTGGGGCATGCAATGCTTTTCGCTGTGCCCACCGATGACGATTCCTGTGACGATGCAGTAAAAAGCATCACTGGTCCGATTGGGGTATTCGATTCTGGCATTGGCGGGCTCACCGTGGTTGCCGCGTTGCGGAGCCTGTTACCCCGAGAGCATATCTTCTACCTCGGCGACACCGCGAGGGTTCCTTACGGCGGGAAAAGCCGTCGCACGATCGAACGCTACAGTGTCGAGATTGGTGGACTGCTGCTCGCCGAGAATGCGAAAATGATCGTCGTGGCATGCAATACGGCATCCGCTTTAGCCTTGCCTCGGATGAAACAGGTGTTCAATTGCCCGGTGCAAGGCGTAATCGGACCTGGCGCTGCCGCTGCCTGTAGAACGTCACGGAATGGGCGCATCGGTGTTATCGGCACGCGGGCGACGATTGCTTCGAAGGCATACGAACAGGCGATTCACGATATCCTTCCTGATTCCCGCGTGCATGCAGCAGCATGTCCGTTGCTCGTGCCCTTGATTGAAGAGGGAATGTTCGACGATCCGATTACCGACAGTGTGTTAAAGCGATATTTGGACCCACTTGTAGCAGAGGGCATCGATACGCTGGTGCTTGGGTGCACCCATTATCCGCTCCTCCGCTCGGCCATCGCTCGCGCAGTCGGTGATCGAGTGACGCTTGTGGATTCCGCACAGAACTGCGCGCTGGCGGTTCACCATGTGTTGGATCAAGCGGGCCTCGCTGCCCGACCCGGAGAGGTGGGACGCCTCGAGGTCGCGCTCACCGATTCCACGGAAGGATTTCTGCGTGTTGCAGAGGATGCTCTGAACCTGGAAATCGGCGACGTGCGGATCCGCGCGGTTCAATCCGAGAATTAGACAATTTTAAAATTGGTTTGCCAAATTTTGAAGACCTGATGGACTCCGGCCCAAAATGATCCTACTGCTCTTCTACGTTCTCGTAGCGCTTCTCGTATCTTTCTTTTGTTCCCTTCTTGAGGCCTGTTTGCTGACCATCACTCCTTCCGCAATCAACAGCGCTAAACAAAAAGGCTACCGTTGGGCGGAAAGAATGGAAGGTTACAAGGCAAACATCGACCGCCCGCTTTCTGCGATCCTCACTCTAAATACAGTCGCCCACACCATGGGCGCTGCTGGCGCCGGTGCTCAATATGCGCGAGTATTTGGAAACACGGGCGAGGCAATTTTTGCAGGGTTCCTGACGCTCGCAATCCTCGTTCTCACCGAAATCATTCCGAAAACCATAGGGTCCCGTTTCGCGATCCCACTCGCAGGGTTTACGACGTTTGTTCTCCCGATCATGATCACCGGCCTCGCGCCGCTGGTCTGGCTCTGCCGGCAGGTCACGCGGCTCATCGCCCCCGATACTCACGCGTCCCTGGCCATGCATCGTGAGGAGTTACTTGCCATGACCCGCCTTGGAGCCGAGTCCGGACAACTCGACAAACAAGAGAGTGACTTTGTGCATAATCTCATCCAGCTGCACTCCATGAAAACATGGGATATCATGACTCCATGGACGGTCGTATTTGCACTTCCA
>JBGSMR010000208.1:0-10514 GCA_041740065.1 Chthoniobacterales bacterium | reverse complement strand
ACATATTTCAAAAGTGTGGCAGAAAGTCCCCGCAACGCAACCGCTTGGAAGCGGTTTCGTTGCGGCATTAAGCACATCACTGGCCAGTTTCAGCCGCCGGCAATGCGCTGGATCGGGAATTGCTACGCAGCGGGATCCACGGCTGGCGCAGCTTTACCTATCGCGAAAACGCGAAATCCTTTTTTCCGCAGCTGTCCATGATCTAAGATATTTCGCCCGTCGAATATGAATGCCGGTTTATACATCCGGTCGTAGATGGCATCAAAATCGAGCGATTTAAATTCATCCCATTCTGTCACGATCGCCACCGCATGCGCTTGATCGCAGGCATCCATCGGCGTCTCCGAGACATGCAATGATGGGTTTTCTCCACCATTCAAAATATCCCGACGAATTTCAGCCGCAGGCACCTTGGGATCGTAAACATACACCTCTGCATTTTCAGCTAGCAGATCTCGACAAATGGAAATTGCTGCCGTTTCGCGCGTGTCGTTGGTGTCTTTTTTAAAGGCGAATCCAAGCACAGCAATTTTCTTTCCCGACACGGTGTTGTAGAAATCCCGAACGATCTTGGAGGCAAAGCGTTTTTTTTGCCAGTCGTTCATCGCCACGACGCTCTCCCAATATGCAGCTACCTCGGGCAGATTGAAATGGTGACACAAGTAGACCAAGTTGAGGATATCCTTCTGGAAACACGAGCCGCCAAATCCCACTGATGCTTTGAGGAATTTTGGTCCAATCCGAGAATCCCGTCCGATTGCTCCCGCCACTTCATCGACATCAGCCCCGGTTGCTTCGCACAGCGCACTGATCGAGTTAATGGAAGAAATTCGCTGCGCAAGAAATGCGTTTGCAACCAACTTGGATAGCTCACTGGACCAGAGGTTGGTAGTAAGGATGCGCTCCCTCGGAACCCAGCGTGCATACACTGAAGCCAGCTGTTCGATGGCCGCGAGCCCCGCTTCCGTTTGCTCACCGCCGATCAAAATCCGATCTGGCGACTCAAGGTCAGCGACAGCCGTCCCCTCCGCAAGAAACTCGGGATTCGAAAGCACTTGAAATTGCCCATTCTTTGAATTTGCCCGTAGAATCGTCAGAATGACTTCAGCCGTCTTTACCGGAATCGTGCTCTTTTCGACGATGATTTTTGAGCCCTGAGCCTCCTCTGCGATGAGGCGCGCAGCACTCTCGATGTAACGTAAATCCGCAGCGCGGCCTGCACCCACGCCATACATCTTCGTCGGAGTGCCCACACTCACGAAAATGATATCCGCCGTCCGTATCGCTGCTCGCACGTCCGTGCTGAAAAATAGATTCCGCCCCCGAGCCGACCGAACGACCGCGTCGAGTCCTGGCTCATATATCGGCAACTCATCCGAATTCCACGCATCAATCCGGGCAGCATTAGGGTCTACTACAGTCACCACGATGTCCGCGCATTTAGCAGCGATCATCGCCATGGTAGGACCACCTACATATCCGGCACCGAGACAACAAATCTTCATAATTATTTTTGAACTTCGACCGCAGCTTGGGGCATCTATTGACCGCTGAAAATATTATTCTTTAGCGACGACTAAATTGAATTGGATGGCTTCCACTGGGTTTCCTGGCACACACTTGACGATATGGTAGAAATGACAATCTCATACGAAGGCGGGCTCCGTTGCCATGCCAAGCACGGCCCATCCGGATCGTTGATCAATACCGATGCCCCAGTCGACAATCATGGACTCGGAGCGTCCTTCAGTCCCACCGACCTCGCCGCCACTTCATTGGGCGTGTGCATGCTAACGGTCATGAGCATCGCGGCGGAAGCACGACAGGTCGAACTTGCGGGAACACGCATGATCGTTCGGAAGCATATGAGCGTTACACCGCCGCGGCGAATCGCCGCCATCGACGTCGAGCTCTTTTTACCGCTCCCGGCTTCGCAT
The DNA here is from genome assembly GCA_041740065.1 of Chthoniobacterales bacterium. Lineage (GTDB taxonomy): Bacteria > Verrucomicrobiota > Verrucomicrobiia > Chthoniobacterales > JAATET01 > JBDNGG01. The sequence goes on along the minus strand of JBGSMR010000208.1, from coordinate 8,577 downwards.
CCGACACGCGAGGTTCTCGAAGAAACTGGCCGCCGCTGTCCCGTGGCATTAAGTCTCCATCCAGACATTGAGCAACGCATCACCTTCCACTGGGGAGACTGATTTGACTCGCTTAGTTGGCAATCACTATGGGGCCTTCGGGCTCTTGAGCGCCGCCCGCCTTCTCCAAAGTGACCGCAAAAGTCATGGCGCGCGGGACCGGCTGGGCGGGAGCAAAATGGACAGTCGCTGAGCCGTCAGGATTCACATGAAAGATTCCAGCGCTTACTGGAAGCGGTCGATCCGGCTCAATCACCCAGAGCTGGTAGTCCTGTCCAGTCCCCAGCTCTGGAAGCCGCCGCACCTGCAATACGCCTTCTTGAGAAGCAGGGTCCCAGACGACGGAGGCCAGATAAGAGGCATTCAACTTCGAGGATAGTGTGGCCAACTGCACATCTGCCAAGTGGTTCGTTTCCTGCAATACACGGACCTCCTCCGCCATTGCGGCAATCTCGCGATCACGGGTTTCGACAGCGCCTTCCAACTCCGCCACGCGCGTGAACAAGCCCGTCACAATTTCCCGTTGCCGGGCAAGTTCTGCAACGTCTGCATCTGATTGCTTACTGGCACCCCAGAGGATCCCCGCAAAGATAGCAAACCCTGCGGCCAATGCCCATGGAATCAAGGATTGCAGCCCGGACTGAGAATTGTTTTCAAGACGCCTGATCATCGTCGAAGGTGCTGGCGGCAGTTTCTCGCTAGAAGCCGACACCAATATCCGTCCTTTAAGCGCCGGTGGTGGCGTCACCTCCTGTGCGGAAAGTGCGACCCATGCTGACGCGTCCCGGTATTCCGCAACCAATTCAGCTAACTCAGAATCCGCTGCCACGGATTTCAAGAATGATGTCCGTTCGTCCCCTTGCAAAGCGTCGAGTACATAGAGCGAAGCCTGTTCATGTAATGCCTCCGAGATCACCGGCCACCTCCTTTCACTTTTTGCCGAAGTTTTTCCATTCCCAGGCGGATCCTTGCTTTCACAGTTCCGATCGTCTCCCCCAGTCGGCTCGCGATTTCCGGGTGTGTCAGGCCCTCAAAAAACGCGAGTTGGATGGCCTGACATTGATTCACGGGAAGCTCATTTACCATATGACTTAGCCGCAAGGATTCGTCAGCATGGATGGTATTTCCCAGCGGGTCCGCACCATTGTCCACACCCTCGGCATGGTTTGAAACGTCCGTCATTAGAGATGCTGGCAAGCGCCGGCGGAGGGATCGGATACGATCAATCGCCTTATTTCTCGCTACCGTTATGATCCATGTGAAGACTTTGGCTCTATCGGCATCAAAGGATCCCGCGGTCCGCCACACCGCCAGAAACACGTCCTGCACGATCTCTTCCGCCTCCGTCTCACTTTGCGTCATCCGCAAAACCATCGAATAGACCGGCCGCGAATAACGATCATACAGGGCACCCAATGCAGACTCATCCCCCTGCCCGATCCGGGCAAGCAACTGGGATTCATCGGTGGTGGATTGCACGCACCCTTCCTACAGGAGCCCCAAAGAAGATTCAATCCTCGCGAACCAAATTCCATCGCGTAGTCGAAAGCGATTTAACGATCTGTGGATCCTTAAAATGGCCGTTTGTGAGCTATTACTCTTTCAATTCTGTCTTGCAGCAGTTACGTATCTTTTAGGAAATCTTAGCGAACGAAACAAATAGCTGACCATGCCGCCCACCCAAGCTGAAAAAACAGGCGCAGAGATAGTGGAGTTCTTAAAATCCTTTGAGGGCGCAGCGAGTGCGTTCACGGACGAGAACGAGACTTGGGCGCTTTGGATTCCGGAAATTGTCACCGGTGAATTTCCGGTGACTCCCGGTTCGCAGATCTATTTTCCTGTGATTCTGCGTCATGGTCCGCAATTAATCGCTATCCGATTTTTTTACGATTGCCGCACTGGGAAGATCAAGTTTTATACCGGCACTGTACCACCGAGTTTGGCGCTATTGCCGGAGTTTGAGCACGCAGTGTCCGAGCTTTTCCGGCATTCTCTCCCGGTAGAGCCCATCAAACAAAGGCAGCTAAGGCGATCTAACCTTCCCACGCCACGGCCGACCCCGAGAAACTCCGATCACACAAGGAAGGGCTTTTCTTTAGAATCAACGACAATAATCGACGACCCGCAACGCTTGTCGAAATACCAATCCTCTCGATCACCCACCAATGTCCCTGAGCCAGTCGCGGCGTTAGTGCCGCACGCTTTGACGGAAGCCCCCACCGTATTAGGATCACTGCCGCAGTCCGCTGCGCTCACGGTAAAACCCACCGTCGAACCGGCGGCCGCTGTGCCAGCCCGCGGTTTGCGGGTAGAGATTTGCGATGGCACGCGCCGGGTGCTTCAGGTGCTCATCTTGGTTATCGGCATCTTAGGAATCGCGGCACTGGCGGCATTCGTGTATCTGCAGGTGACCGAAGATCCGGGGTTAAAACACCACCGACTGCAATTAGAACAACAACGATTGAGATCAGGAAAATAGACGCTTAGTCCGCACTCAACGGAGCTTCATCTTCTGACGCAAATAGGTTGGGACATCAAGATCTTCTCCCCCGACGATGGTTGGTTCACTGTGCTCAAACCGTCCTCTGGCGATCGAATCCAGACTAAGAGTTTCTTGCTTGGGTTTATTTGTCCGTCGCGCCTGGCCATCCTTGGCGACCGAAAACGGCTCCGTGTTGAAAAGTTCGTCCGCTGTGCGGTTTTCTGATTTTTGCGGAATCACCTCTACCGGTGAAGGCGGCAAGTTCTCGACTGTTGCCAGCGGCGAGTCGTCGCGTGGAGTGTGTGAGATGCTCTCCTGTGCGTCACGGTAGACGACCGCATCGCAAGGGACTGATGATCCACCTGCCAGCACAGACGCTATCAGAGTATCGGCGAGGTCATCATTGATGGAGACTGCAAGGTGGAGTTGTGACGTGTCAGAGAGTTGCGCAGAAAGCGCACGGCAAGCCGTCTCGACCTCGACAAACCGGAGAGAAGATGAAGCCTCTACGTGAAACACGACGTGCTCGCAGGGACTGAGGTGTCTATCGCGTAACAGGGGGGACTTCAGGGCCCGCTCGACAGCTTGATTGGCACGATTTCCGCCTTGCGCAGCGGCAGTGCCAAATCGCGCAGTCACACTCCCTGGCCGGAAGAGCGGGATCAGATCAGCGAGTGTGATACGCAATGGACCAGCCCCTGCTGCGAGTCTCAAGAGTGCAGCCAGGCTGTCTGCAAGGATTTGATCCGAAGCAGCGAATGTCTCGTGCAATCCCGCCATCGGCTGCGCAATCTCCGACATTCGATCGTTCTCAAATGTGATCACCGCATTCGCTGCCCGGGTAATATCATGGAGAGCATCCGTAGCTTGGCGAGCCCGACGTTTTCCCTCAAACGAAAATGGCAGCGTCACTACTGCAATCACGAGGGCATTCGCTCGCCCAGCAATCTCAGCGATGACCGGCGCAGCCCCAGAAGCGGTCCCTCCTCCCAGTCCCCCACAAAGAATGACCAATCCCGCACCATCGACAATCGCAGCAAGTTCGGCCTCGGCTTCCTCAGCCGCCTGCGCCCCCAATTCTGGATCCCCTCCGCTGCCAAGACCCCGCGTAGTCTGCTGTCCAATCAAAAATTTCTCCTTCGACACCGATGCGCTTAAGGATACCGAGTCCGTATTTACGGCAATCAATCGAGTGTGATCAGCGGCCCCTGCCAGCGTAAGCGCGTCCACGAGGGCCACCCCGGCATTGCCGATGCCAATAATACAGGTGGCTGAAGATAAGTCGGAACCGGCCGTCAATGTAGAACGTGGAATCGGAATCATGGCTGCAAAAATGGAAATCAGTTATATGATACGGAATGCCTTAAATAGCCCTCCAAGGCGCCGCCCCAAGCCACCGAACAAAGTGCGGCGCTCGGTCGTCACGTCCATGAGTTGGGCATATTTCACCACACCAATAGCCGTGGCGTACTGCGGATTTTGGAAGACAGAAGTCGGACCGGCGACTTCCTGTGCCGCGGCGCTGCGAACCGGGAGTTGAAAGACATCCGCTGCGACTTCATGAATTCCCGTGAGTTGACAACAGCCCCCGGTGAGCATCACCCCAGAACCCACCAAGTTGATCTCGCAATGGAGAGTAATGTCTTTTTCAACAAGCTCGAAGAGCTCGCGAATGCGTGCGTAGATAATCCGGTTGAGCACTGAGCGCTCCACCTCGCATCCGGAAAACCCCAGATCATTTTTAAGGATGATTGTCTCGCCAGGCATTGCGGAATCGATCTCACACGACCCTTCGTCGATCTTCAAGCGCTCGGCTTTGGCAATCGGAATGCGGAGGCCGATTGAGATGTCGTTCGTGATGTGGTCACCACCGATAGCAAGGACACCGGTGTGACGAATGACTCCACCCTCGTAGACAAGATAGTCAGTCGTGCCTCCTCCAATATCCATGACTATCGCACCGAGGTCTTTCTGGTGTTGATCGAGCACAACTTGTGCGGAGGCCACAGAATTTAAAACGACATCCTCGACATCCACATCTACATCACTGATGCAGCGCAGGGTATTCTGGATGCGGGTCTTGATTCCGTGAACAATGTGAAAGTCCGCCTCCAACTTGTTTCCGAGCATACCAATAGGGTTCAAGACACCGTCCTGATTATCGACGAAATAATGCTGGATCATCGTATGGATGAAGGCATTTTGATCAGGAATATTAACCTCGCGGGCGCTGTTCTCAACATCGCGGATATCATCCTCGTCGATCTCTCCACGGTCTTGGGGAATCTGAGTCATACCGCGGTTATTGAAACTCTGGATATGCCCTCCAGTGACTGAAGCCCAAACGCTGGAAATCTCCGCGTCCGCTTTTTCTTCAGCATCAGCGAGCGCATCGCGCACACATTGTGTGGCCTTTGCGAAATCCACGATCTCGCCTTTGCGAATCCCAGCAGACTTGGATTCACCCACCCCGCGGATACGAAGAGAACCGTCGGGGCGTATTTCCGCCACCACGGCGCAGACTTTTGTCGTTCCGATTTCGAGTCCGATGAGCAGTCGATCTTTGGCCATTAGCGATTTTTGTTGAGGGAAGGAGCGGGCACGACTGACTCGGGCGCGGAAACCATTTGGATTCGGACAGGCGTGTAGCGCGAAGGGATGAGATTAGCAAATTCGAGTGGCCGAGCAGTCTCGTGGCAATGGATGAGCAACGGCTCAAGTTTATCAAGCTGGGCAGTCAGGTCTTCCGGCGAAAAAAGAATCAGTGAGTTATCAGCTGTATTTAGACGAATCGTGTGACCACTCGTGATATCAAGCGAACGAACTTTCAAATACGATTCGGGACGTTTCAAAATTTCGGTCAGCAAGTCAATTGCGGCCTGCAGATCGGCGAGTGCGAGGATGTCACCCGAAGCGACCGCATTCATGTCCGCACAATAGATCACCGGCAGATGCCAGAATTCCGGTTCGACCCTAAACGGCTTCATCGTACGCCCGCTTCGGTCAATGAGCAAAGCGTGCTCTGATGAGACTGTTGCCGCAGGACGGTCTGAGATCCACGCAATGGGAGAGCGCTTCGTTACCTCCACCGAAATCCGGTCCGGCCAATCGCGTGTGATTCGGACCGTGGCAACTTGGTCCAGCTTCCGAAGCGCCTTCTCAGCAGCGGCAAGATCGATTTGGAAGATGTTTGCGCCTGCGCGAATGCCGGTAACCTGCGTGACTTCTGACTCAGTGAGAAGTTCCTGGGTCTCGATTCGCAAATGTCGTAATGTATATTCCGGATTCGAAAAAAAGAACTTGTCCGTGATGGCATGAAACCCAAACCATGTCGCCGCAATAAGCGATGACCAGAGAACCAGCCCGAGTCCAATCGTGACAATTCGTCGCGAACGCTGACGGCGCACGGTAGAGCGCCGCACTCTCACATCAAGCACATGTCGGTGCGCCGCATTCGACGACCGAAGCGGGCGATTTATCGATCTAGTGGCCGTAGTTTTTCTCATTTCATTGGCTTTTGCTTGGCCAGCGAAAGCGTGGCAATAGCTTCACATAGAGAAGAGAATGAGATCCCAGCAGCCGCAGCGGCTTTTGGAAGCAGGCTAGTTTCGGTCATGCCAGGGATGGTATTTACCTCCAGGACGTATGGCGCGTTTTGCGCATCAAGAAGTACATCCACCCGGGAATACACTTCGAGTCCAAGCGACTCGTGGGCTGCCAGCGCGGCGGCTTGAACAGCATTCGCAACGTCGACAGAGAGGTCTGCCGGGCAATAGTAATTGGATCCGCCCTTAGTGTATTTATGTTCGTAGTCGTAAAATCCATCGTTCGGAACGATCTCTATGATGGGCAGGGCCCGATTGCCGAGAATACCTACTGTCAACTCCCTCCCACGGATGAATGCTTCAACGAGCACGTCTGGACTACGACGGAAGCAGTCTGCCAGAGCGGGCTCGATTTCGGACGCCTGATGAATCAAATGCACACCGACGCTGGACCCCTCGCGTGGGGGTTTGGCCACTAACGGCAATGGCAGAGAAGGACTCTGCCCGGCAGAAAGAATCTCCCACGCTGCGTTAGGCACCCCCGCAGCGTCGAACCTGCGTTTACTCTCGATTTTATCAAACGCCAACCGGCTCCCTGCGGTCCCCTCGCCCGTATATGAAATTCCCTTTTCGTCGAGCAGAGATTGTAATTCTCCGTCCTCACCAAACGTCCCGTGGATGAGATTAAAAATCAAGTCTGTGTTGGGCGGTAGTTCAAATGTCCGATCAACCACATCCACCGAAGTAACGAGGCCTGCCAACGGGGCGAGTGCGTTGCAGACGGCAGCACCGGATCGCAGTGAAACCTCCCGCTCAGCGCCCGGTCCTCCCATGAAGACAGCAATAGATTTTCCGGCCAGTGAGAATGGATGCAATGGAGTCATATGGGTTCGCCGACAATTTGGACTTCGGTATGGAGTTCGATGCCGCGTTCTCGTAACGCTGCAGCCTTGATCTCTTCAATTAGTGTAAGCACTTCTTCGGTGGTAGCGCCGCCATCATTGACGATGAAGTTGCCATGGACCTCAGACACACGGGCATGTCCAACGGTGAAATTTTTGAATCCGAGTTCTTCGATTAGCTTTCCCGCCGGAATGGACTCTGGATTCTTGAATATGCATCCGGAGCTGGCTGCTGCCGGTTGGGAATCGCGGCGCTTCAACTCTGAAGCGGCGAGGTTACGATTGATTTCCTCGGCCGGTGCAGCTTGGCCGCGCAACACGGCTGATAGCGCAAAATTGCGCGAGAGCGTCGGAACATTGCGATAGCGCACATCCATTTCAGCGGGGGTACGAGTGAAAATGTTCCCGTCTTCATCGCAAAAACGAACCCGCACCACTTGGTCAAACGTCTCCGTTCCCATGGCTCCGGCGTTCATACGGAGACCGCCGCCAAGATTGCCAGGAATTCCCTCCATCCACTCAAATCCACCAATCCCCGCCTTTTTCGCGACAGCGGCAAGCTGTTTGAATCGAACACCAACTCCCGCATGAATTTCATCACCTTCCACGCGATGATCTAAAAATTCGCCTCGACTGAGCCGGGCGACGACCCCGCGAATACCACCATCCTGAACGAGAAGATTCGATCCACGTCCAATCGCCATAAGTGGAATTTGATTGTCAAAGCAATATTGCACCAAGTCGGCAAATCCCTCTTCTGTCTCCGGCTCCACCCAAAACTGCGCTGGTCCACCGACCCGCATCGTGGTGTGTTTGCTGAGCGGCTCATAGAGCCGAATCTGGCCGACACGCATCACGTTTTGAAGGCTGTCCCGCATTGCAAGGTCTGCCGCAAGTTGACGCCCACAGTCATGGATATTTCCAGCGCCCAGACTGAGGATCAGGTCTCCATCCTCGATGTGCGGTCCGGCAGCCCAGACCAAGTGCTTAATCTGCTGTCGGAATTCGGCCGCGGGATGTCCTGCTGCGACGAGCGCATCCACGATCGTCAGTCCTGACACTCCCGGAATTGGCTTCTCTGACGCCGGATAAACGTCTCCCACAAAGACAGCGTCAGCATCAAAAAATGCGGTGCCAAATGCGTCTTTGAGTGCAAGCGTGCGGGAATATCGGTGTGGCTGAAAGAGCGCCAGTGTTCGTTTCCATCCACCCGTGCGAGCGGTCGCAAGTGTGGCTGCAATCTCCGTAGGATGGTGGCCATAGTCGTCAATCACGATGTTACGATCTGATTGATACTTGATTTCAAAGCGACGTCGTGCTCCCCGGAAGGTGCCGAGCGCACGTGTAATAGCAGAAAATTCCGCACCGAGTTCTTGAGCAAGCGCGATCACCGCGAGAGAATTGAGCGGTGTGCAGCGAAGTCCTGCCACGGTGGACCGGGAATGCAGCAGACGGCGCGGGGTTTCGCGGCGGGCTCGGCGAATGGCGGTCGCTGGCTAAGTGCTGTCCGGGGGGCTAGTTGAGGATCCGGGCACGGGGATCTGGTCTGGCGCGATTAGCGGACCGCGGAGGCGGGAAGGAGCGGTGGATCTGGTTGCCGAAAGCCGCG
>JBGSMR010000190.1:0-15473 GCA_041740065.1 Chthoniobacterales bacterium | reverse complement strand
GAGCCATGAGGTGATGCGCAGAGCGCTTGAATATGCCCGGATGTTTGACCTCCCGCTGCTTGATCACTGCCAAGATTACAGCCTGGTCGCCGATGGAATCATGCATGAGGGTGAATGGAGTGTGCGTCTCGGTCTTCCTGGGTGGCCCCGGATTGGCGAGGAACTCATTGTTTCGCGAAACATCTTACTCTCCGAGTTGTGCGACGCTCCGATCCATTGCCAGCATCTGACATCGGGGGGGAGTGTGGATCTGATCCGTCAAGCGCGTACACGGGGTGTGAAAATTTCAGGAGAAGTCTGTCCGCACCATATCACGCTTACTGACGCTGCGTTGCGCGGTTTTGATTCTAATTACAAAATGAATCCCCCCTTGCGCACGCAGGGTGACATCGACCTTCTCCTCGGTGGGATCGCGGATGGAACGATCGACATCTTGGCGAGTGATCACGCGCCACATGCGGGCTATGAAAAGGAAGTTGAGATTGACCAGGCGCCGTTTGGTATTCTCGGATTAGAAACGGAGTTCGCGCTGTTCTGCGATACGTTGGTCCATAAAACAAAAACCATCGACCTCCAGCGCTTGATCGCATTGCTTACGGTCAATCCTGCCCGGCTCTTAAAATTGGATCGGGGCACACTTTCGCCCGGGGCGCCTGCCGACGTGACGATAATTGATCCCGATTTGGAGTGGACAGTGGATCGCGCGGCATCGCATTCGCTGTCGCGCAACACGCCTTATCATGGCACGACGTTAAGGGGTCGTGCGGTGCAGACCCTTGTCGCGGGCACGACCGTTTGGAAACTCGGTGCGTAATGGCATTTGACTTGCAGGCAACCGACGGCGGCGCCCGCGCTGGACTCCTTCACACGCGCCATGGAGTCGTGGAAACTCCTGTGTTCATGCCGGTGGGCACCCAGGCGACGGTAAAAGCGATGACGCCGCGCGAGCTCCGTGAGGTGTCCGCGCAAATCATCCTCGGAAATACCTATCACCTCCATGTAAGGCCCGGTGAGAAATTGATCCGGGATCTGGGGGGGCTGCATTCATTCATGGGCTGGGACGGTCCGATCCTCACGGACAGCGGCGGATTTCAAGTTTTCTCGCTGGCGAAGCTTCGCCGGATCACTGAGGAAGGCGTGCACTTTCAGAATCATCTCGACGGAACTCCGACATTCATTGGCCCAGAGACGTCCATGGAAATTCAACGCGATCTCGGCTCGGACATCGTCATGGCCTTCGATGAATGTCCGCCGCATCCGTGTCCGTATGACGAATGCAGTCGCAGTCTCGAACTAACGCTGCGATGGGCAGCGCGGTGTCGTGCATGGTGGGATCAACAACCACCAGAGGGTCGGCCACTGGTTTTTGGTATTGTTCAGGGATCCAGCTATCCCGATCTCCGGAAACACTCTGCACTCGCATTGCAGGAAATAGGATTTGATGGATATGCGATTGGCGGTGTCAGCGTGGGTGAACCGGAGCCCGAAATGTTTGCGGCCGTTGAATCTGCCGCGCCGTGGTTGCCACAAGAAAAGGCCCGGTACGCCATGGGTCTCGGCACGCCACCCCAGGTCATTGAAATGATTGCTAGGGGTGTTGATATGATGGATTGCGTCCTTCCGACACGTCTTGCGCGCACAGGCACTGCATTTACGAGCGATGGCACGATGAATTTGAAAAATGCCCCGTTTGCCCGAGATGCTCGTCCTATTGAAGAAGGATGCGAATGCTACGCGTGCCAAAATTTCACCCGAGCCTATCTCCGCCACCTCGTTAAGGCGGAGGAAATCCTCGGACTCCGATTGATCTCCATTCACAACCTCCATTTTTATGTGCATCTCGCCCGGCGAGCACGAACTGCAATCCTTCAGGGTACATTTCACGAATTTCGCATGGCGACAGTCGGTCGCCTCCTCGCTGGCGGAGTACGCAATGGCGAAGTGTTTGGGTAGGCATCGTCACGAGTTTGTCACTTTTCGGTGCTTGTAGTTGAGGCGACTGGTAGCTGTATTTTCCGGCATGTCTGACTCCATTGCCAAACGCATGTCCTTTTTGGATCGATACCTCACGCTGTGGATTTTTGCTGCCATGGGCATTGGAGTTTTGATCGGGAACTTTGTGATCTCCGACCCCGAGGCATTTTTTGCTCCGGTCACGGTAGGAACAAGCAATCTGCTCATCGCAGCCGGGTTGATGCTGATGATGTATCCTCCGCTTGCAAAAGTGAAATACGAGGAGATGCCGCGCGTCTTCAAGGATACGAAAATCCTTGGTCTCTCGCTGATTCAAAACTGGCTCGTTGGGCCCGTGCTCATGTTTTTGCTGGCGATCATTTTTCTCCACAATCATCCGGAATACATGGTCGGGCTGATCCTCGTCGGAATCGCGCGATGCATTGCGATGGTCCTTGTTTGGAATCAACTGGCCAAGGGAAGCAATGAATACGCTGCCGGCCTGGTTGCGCTTAATAGCGTGGCCCAGATCGTCTTCTACAGCGCCTATGCATGGCTTTTTCTTGCTGTGCTCCCTCCCATTTTCGGGCTGGAGGCGACGGTGTTAGACATCAGCATTGGCGATATTTTCTGGAGCGTGATGCTGTATCTTGGTGTGCCATTCGCTGCGGGGATTCTTAGCCGGGTGGTTTTGATCCCTCTCAAGGGGACTGCCTGGTATGATGACGTATTTATCCCTCGAATTTCACCCATCACCCTGAGTGCTTTGCTGTTCACGATTGTTGTGATGTTTACGTTCAAAGGTGATGCCATTGTAAGGTTGCCTTTGGATGTGCTGCTCATTGCCGCCCCTCTCTCGATCTATTTCGTGATCATGTTCCTCATCAGCTTTTTCATGGGCCACAAACTTGGTGCGGACTACTCCCGATCCGCCACGCTGGCATTCACGGCATCTGGAAATAACTTTGAGTTGGCCATTGCCGTAGCGATCGCAGTGTTTGGTATCAATTCTGCTGTCGCCTTTGCTGCGGTTGTTGGTCCACTCATTGAGGTGCCAGTGCTGATTGCATTGGTGCATGTCGCGCTGGCGATGCGGCGCCGCTTTTATCCCCGCGAGGTGATCGAGGAATCTGATCGCATTGGTGAACAAAACCTGTCGGACAAAGACCGAGCTTTTATGAACTCAGCGACATGCCAAGCCGTGCGTCAGGCAATGGCAACGACAGAAAAAATCCGCAATCTTTGACTTTGCGCAAAATGTAATGGGGAGGATGCAATATGATCCTTGAGCTATGAAAAGCTCATTCTCCAGGATCTTTAACCTGTTCCTCTGGTTTGCATTCTGCGCCCTGAGTGGCACGGGGTTGCTTCTGGCATTTCGGCTTCCCCCCGGATCGAGCGGAGGTGCCGGACTCCATGCGATGGGGCTGACTCGTCATGAGTGGGGCGGCTGGCACACGTGGATCGGCTATCTGGTCCTCGCGCTATTGACCGTGCATCTTGTCGTCCACTGGCGCTGGTTTTGGCAAGTCGCTGCCCGCAAACGTTCCTGGCCGCTCGTTCTGGGGATTGCGGCAGGACTTCTCTTAATCGCCTTTCTTATTTTTCAACCCGTCTCGCATGGCCCTGCGAGAAATCGGCATCAAGACCTACCACCTGCCGAGCATTAGTTAGTCGTAGTAATTTCTGCGCGGGTAGGCCAGAAATGCCGCCGGTGTGAGCTTGTCATTTCTTTAGACAGCCACGGCTGCCTGATGGGAGCTGCGCCCAAGCGGTGCTTGTTTCTAGGTTGCAGACCCGTTTTGATCTGCGGATTCATGGAACAAGATCCACTGCCCCTTGACCGCCAGCTTCGGCAGGAGATTCTTTTTGCTCGGGAGCGAGTCTATCGATTTGGGCAGTCAACACCTCTGGAGCGGCTCGTCCTGCCTGGCGACGAAGCGGGCCCCGAAATTTGGGTGAAGCGCGAGGACCTTTCATCCGTAAAATCCTACAAATGGCGAGGGGCCTCCAATCGGATGGCAGTTCTGACACCCGAAGAAGCTGCCCGTGGCGTGGTCACCGCATCCGCAGGCAATCATGCGCAGGGCGTCGCGCTCGCCGCCAAGGCGCTCAACATTCATGCGCGTATCTACATGCCGCGATCCGCTCCTAAAGTGAAACAAAATGCGGTTTGCCATCATGGGGGAGATTTTGTGCGGATCATTTTGAGCGGCGATAGTTACGATGACGCCGTTGCGGCTGCACGCGAGGACGAACGCACCCGGAGCGCCATGTATGTTCATCCGTATGACGATTTACACGTCATGGCAGGACAGGGGACGCTTGCCGACGAAGTCGTGCTGTCTGGCCATGGCCCCTTTGATGCGGTTTATCTCCAAATTGGGGGTGGCGGTATGGCGGCAGCCGTTTCAACCTGGCTAAAAACCTATTGGCCGAGAATCGAAACCGTCGGAGTGGAGGGTATTGGTCAAGCTAGCATGACGGCTGCTCTCACCGCAGGGGAACCCGTTGGGTTATCTGAAGTGGACATTTTCTGCGACGGCACCGCTGTGCGCAAAGCGGGCGCGTTGCCTTTTCAAATCTGTCGGCAAACTCTGGATCGCGTTGAAACGGTCACAAATGCGGAGGTCAGTTCGGCGATCCGCGTCTTGTGGGAAACGTTGCGCTGTGTCTCTGAGCCCTCGGGTGCGATGGGCCTCGCTGCCGTCCTCAAAAGTCGCGCTAACCTCGCCGGAAAAAGAGTTCTTTTGCTCGTATCCGGCGCAAATATGGACTTTCTGCAGCTCGGCCTCATCGCCCAATCCGAGGGGGCGGCGAGCGCGGTATCCCGCACACTCCGCATTCGCATCTCCGAACAAGCGGGAACGATGCTCGCTTTGTTGGACACGTGCTTCTCCGGAATCAACATTACGGACTTTCAATACGGCAAACAAAACGCCCACGATGCCTGGCCGATTTTTACGGTCAGCGCTGAGGATCCTGCACTTCTCGATGCCCTCCCATCCCGGCTTGATGCCGCCGGATACAAGTGGCAGGACCTCACCGGAGCGGTCGATGTCGCCTTTCGCGCGATTCCCCTGCGCGGCGATTTACTTTCATATCCCTTGTTCCTCCGTCTCGATTTTTACGAACGCCCGGGAGCGCTCCACGACTTTCTCGATAAATCAATCCGGGGACGGGCCAGTATTTGTTATTTTAACTATCGCCAATCCGGGGAACGGATCGGGCGGGCTTTGATAGGCCTAGAGTTCTCCCACACCGGGGCCGTCCTCGGCTTTCTGAAGGCGTTGCCAGAGCACGGCGATGGATATCGCTCCTGCAAATCCGTCGATGCCGAAACACTGAAACGCCTCGCTGCGTAAAGAATTAGAGAGTTTGGCGACGCCTTGCACGGCCTCGTGAGGAGTGAGAAAATGCCTGTATAGTGCATATCGCGCGCTGTACGCACTAAAGCGAACTTTGCTGAATTCCGCTGCTGCGTGATGCTCTCACAGGTGGGGCGGCGCGAATGAGAGACGATGGTGGTGGCGCGCAGTGAACGCATGAATGCATACAAGCGTTCAATAATGGCGTATTTGTGGAGCAGTTTTTGCCATAGCACCAACGGGCGCTCTCTCGAAAGTCAATTTTCAATATGCGACATTGCGTTGTTCGCATAATTGCGAATATATTGAAGCTATGAAGGTAAACAGCAAAAGCGCCGCGATTTCCCTCGGCGAACGCATCAAGGAGGTTCGTGTCAGTAAGGGGTTGTCGATGAGGGCTCTGGCGAAAGAAGCTGGCCTTAAGTCTGTTGCGTTTGTTGCGGACGTGGAGAAGGGCTTCCGCTACCCGTCGCCCGAGGTGCTGGCCGCGTTCGCCGAGGCGTTGGGAATTTCACCGTCAGAACTCCGCGATCTCGACAGTCGGGCGCCTGTTCAGGAGATTCGTGATATGACGGTGAGCAATCCCGCCTGGGCGATGGCGTTCCGGCGTTTGGTTGATTCGGCGCAACAAGGAGACATCTCGCCATCTGACTTGATCCGAATTATTGAGCAACGCAAATCGGCCGTCCCGCAGGAGATATTGCTGGATCTCTAGGATGACGATTCGCGGCCCTCTTTTCCCCTGTTGACCTTATTTTGAAACGAGGTGGTAAGTCACCGCTTCTTTGTCCCCGATCTTCAGGTGGCCGGCTTGTCGTAATTTTTCGATCAGCCGCTCGATTTCGGTGGCAGACTTCTTGGAGAGGGCGGCGAGATGACTAGCGAGAGTCTTTTTACGTTTTGGGCGGTTGTTGGTGTGTTTTTGGAGATGCTCGAGCACTTGCAGCATCAAGTCGTCCGGTCCGTCGGCGGGCGGCTTCGGCGCTGCGGAGAACGTGAGCGTCGTGTAGTCAGTGTGACGACGCGCCCGAATGTGTCGACTTCTCAGGTGCTCAATGAGCGGGTCAAAGCCCGTGTCCTTGGAGACGACATGGAAATAGGCGTTTTGGGGTCCGCTTGTGCGGCCCTGCCGACGTAGTAGGCCAAGGCGAAATCGAGGGCATTCTTGCCTGACGCGTTCAGGCGTACGAGCTGCACCGAGGCCGCATGCGCAATCAGTTTCTCGACGAGTGCTGCGTCTAGCTTCGTCTGCCTCGCGCCCAGCAACAGCGTGAGACAGACCGTTTTGTTGCCGATCAGCGAGAGGTCCACGTCGTGCACGTTCTCATAATCCACAAAGACGTAGTTTACTGAGGGCTTGGGTTCTGTCGCGGTTGAGGATGCGTCGGGGATGACGCGGTCTATACAATCTTGCAGAAGCCGTTTTGACAGCTCAAAAGCATAGCGGTAGCTTCCCTTTTCTCAGAAACATCTCCTCCTGAAGAGAAAGCTTGCATTTGACTGATTGGTCAACTACATTGATCAGATGAGACCTGAATGTGAATCCAAATGCCGCCTACTTAGGACGGCGATGGAGCTCATTTGGGAGAGCAGCTATGGCTCGGTTAGCGTGGATGACATCTGTCGTGCTGCGGATGTGAAGAAGGGAAGCTTTTATCACTTTTTTCCCTCGAAGTCGGATCTTACCGTCGCTGCAATGGAGGCGGATTGGAAATCCAAACTCCCCGAACTGGACGCGATATTTTCGCCACAACTGCCACCCTTGGCCCGGTTGGTGGGGTTTTGCGATGCTGCGCTCCTGTGTCAGGAAATGAAGCTCTCGACTTACGGGAAAATCTGCGGATGCCCGATGATCACACTGGGTGCGGAACTTAGCACTCAGGATGAAAATATCCGACTCAAGGCTGCGGAGATCCTCCAGCGCTACCTCCGGTATCTGGAATCTGCCATTCGCGATGCCGAATCGGAGGGCTTAATCACGGGTTCCAATGCCCGCGAGGTCGCGGAGCGAGTTCTCTCGCTTTTCCAAGGCGCCATGCTCCAAGCCAAAATCCTCAATGATCTTGGCCCGTTACGGAATCTGAAGTCCGGCTTTCTCCGGCTGATTGATGCTCGCATGGAAGCCGCGCTGGTCTGACGTTTTAATCTATGGAATGTACCGACCAGTCAATTATTTAACGCCTATGACAAACAACGCATCTAAAACGCTATTCGATCCCATCACCGTGGGAGCATGGAACCTGCCGAACCGTATCTTTATGGCTCCACTCACCCGGGCTCGTGCCGGGAAGGAACGGGTGCCGAATGCGCTTATGGCGGAATATTACCGTCAGCGATCCGCAGCTGGTCTTATCCTCACAGAAGCAACATCGGTGACCCCGATGGGTGTGGGTTACGCGGATACGCCGGGGATTTGGTCGGACGAGCAAGTTGAGGGGTGGAAGCAGATCACGAAGACGGTGCATGATGCGGGCGGGCATATCGCATTGCAACTCTGGCACGTGGGCCGCATCTCAGATCCGATTTTCCTCGACGGGGAAACACCGGTCGCGCCCAGTGCCATCCGCCCGGCGGGTCATGTCAGTCTCGTGCGGCCGATGAAAGATTTTGTCACTCCGCGAGCCCTTGCGACCGAGGAGATTCCCGGCGTCGTCGAGGCGTATCGCAAAGGTGCGGAAAACGCGCTGTCTGCAGGATTTGACGGAGTCGAAGTACATGGGGCAAATGGCTACCTGCTGGATCAGTTTTTGCAGGATTCGACGAATCACCGGACGGACGAATACGGCGGATCGATTGAAAACCGGGCGCGTTTGATGTTGGAGGTTGCAGATGCAGCGATATCGGTGTGGGGCGCGGACCGTGTCGGCCTCCACCTCGCACCGCGCAGAGATTCGCATGACATGGGGGATTCGGACCCGCTAGCGACATTTAGTCACGTTGCAAAAGAGTTGGGGCGCCGCAAAATCGCATTTATCTGCGCCCGCGAGGCCTTGGGCGACGACCGAATAGGGCCGAAAATCAAGGAAGCATTTGGCGGTGTGTATGTGGCCAATGAAAAATTCACGCTGGAATCCGGCAATGCGGTGCTCGCGACGGGTGAGGCGGATGCCATTGCCTTTGGCGTGCCATACATCGCAAATCCGGACCTGATCGAGCGGTTCCGCCTCGGCGCGCCACTCAACCCGCCGGATCCGGAGACCTTCTACGCACCTGGACCCCAGGGATATACCGACTATCCTACCTACCAATCTAATAAAATATCATGACTAAATCCTATGCTGCCCAATCTGCGACTGATCGACTTGCTCCGTTTTCGCTTAATCGCCGCGAACCACTCCCCCAGGATATCGAGATCGACATCCTGTATTGTGGAGTCTGCCACTCCGATCTGCATCAGGCCCGAAACGAATGGCACAACACCGTTTTCCCTTGTGTGCCTGGCCATGAAATCGTCGGCCGTGTCGTCAAGACCGGTTCTGGTGTCACTAAGTTTAAGGAAGGCGATCTTGCGGCGGTCGGATGCATGGTGGACTCGTGCCGGACATGCCCGAGTTGCCATGGCGGCTTGGAACAGTATTGCGAACACTTTCCGACATTTACCTACAACGGTGCCGACAAACACAGCGGCGGCCCCACATGGGGCGGATACTCTGAGAAAATTGTCGTGGATGAATCCTTCGTACTGAAAGTTTCCGAGAAGGTAAATATCGCCGCTACCGCTCCGTTGCTCTGCGCGGGCATCACCACTTGGTCACCGCTGCGCCACTGGAAAGTTGGTAAGGGTCAAAAGGTCGGGATCGTCGGGCTGGGTGGTCTCGGGCACATGGGTGTAAAATTTGCCCATGCTTTCGGCGCTCATGTCGTGCTCTTCACCACGTCGCCGGGTAAAACGGCGGATGCGCTCAAACTTGGCGCGGACGAAGTCGTCGTTTCGAAAAACGAGGACGAGATGAAAAAACACGCCAATAGTTTTGATTTCATTCTCGATTGTGTTTCCGCCACTCACGATATCAACGCCTACCTCAATTTGCTGAAACTCGACGGCACGCTCACGTTGGTCGGTGCGCCGGAGCATCCCCTGCCTGTCGCCGCGTTCAACCTGCTGCTACCCCGTCGAAATTTTGCAGGGTCTGCCATTGGCGGAATCGCAGAAACACAGGAAATGCTCGATTTCTGCGCCGAGCATGGAATCACCTCTGAGATCGAAATGATCGGTATCCAGCAAGTCAATGAAGCCTATGACCGGCTGCTTAGAGGCGATGTGAAATACCGCTTCGTCATCGACATGGCCAGCCTCAAAAACGAAGTATGAAAACGGCTCAAGTCACCTCGATATCGTCTCCTGACGGACTTAAATTTGTTGACCTTCCTGACCCGACACCCGCCGCTGGCCAGGTGCTAGTGAGCGTCCGAGCGGCATCGCTTAATTTCCGCGATCTCATGGTCATCAGCGGAAACTATGGCAAGTTGGACCTTCCTCGTGTGCCGCTTTCTGATGGTGCGGGTGAGATTCTCGCTGTCGGCGAAGGCGTTGTGCAATGGAAGCCCGGTGACCGTGTCGCAGGGACATTTTTCCAGAATTGGATTCGAGGCGGTTTGCATTCTGGAGTTGGCGAATCCGCCCTCGGCGGCGCGATTGATGGGATGCTAACCGAACAGGTCGTGCTGTCGGCGAATGGCGTGGTGGCGATTCCTGAGCACTTGACCTTTGCGGAGGCGGCAACTTTGCCCTGTGCCGCACTCACGGCTTGGAATGCGTTGGTTCACCAAGGCCGGGTGGCTGCCTCCGACACCGTGTTACTGCAAGGCACAGGCGGTGTTTCCTTGTTCGGGTTGCAGTTTGCAAAAATGCATGGCGCACGCGTGATCATCACGTCTAGCAGCGACGAAAAACTGGAGCGTGCTCGGGCGCTTGGAGCAGACGACACGATCAACTACCGCACCATGCCTGACTGGGATCGTGAAGTTTTCCGTCTCACTGGTAAGGTGGGCGTAAATCATGTGCTGGAGGTCGGCGGCGCAGATACCTTTGCCAAATCTCTCCAAGCCCTTACTCCGGGCGGCACAATCAGCGTGATCGGCGGGGTGAGCGGCTTCACCACGCAGGCTCCGCTGATAGACATCATTGGGCGTAATGCGCTCATTCGCGGAATCTATGTCGGAAATCGCGAAATGTTTGAGGCGATGAACCATGCGATCACTCGCCATCAGCTGAGACCTGTTATTGACCGTGAATTTCCGTTCGACGAGGCGGCGAGGGCGTATGAGCACCTGCGTCGCGGCGGGCACTTCGGCAAAGTGGTCATCACATTTTAGACTATGGAATACCGATTGCTGGGAGGCTCGGGGTTCAAAGTTCCCGAGTTGACCCTCGGAACTGGAACGTTTGGCGGTAAGGGAGAAATTTTTTCTGCCTAGGGAACCAGTGATGTGGCAGAAGCGAGCCGACTTGTGGATATCTGCCTTGATGCAGGTCTCACGATGTTTGACAGCGCTGATGTTTATTCCACCGGCGCGGCCGAGGAGATCCTGGGTAGTGCGATTAAGGGGCGGCGCGACAGAGTCCTTATTTCCACCAAGGCAAGCTTTCGTGCGGGTGATGGACCCAATGACGTCGGCTCGTCCCGTTTTCATTTGCTGAAATCAATTGATGCAGCACTCAAGCGCCTAGGCACTGATTACATTGACTTGTTTCAACTCCATGCTTTCGACGCACTCACCCCGATCGAAGAAACATTGAGCACGTTGGATGACCTCATTCGCGCTGGAAAAATTCGCTATGTCGGGTGCTCGAATTTCTCTGGGTGGCACCTGATGAAATCATTGGCTGTGGCCACGCAATACGGCTATCCGCGCTACGTCGCGCACCAGGCGTATTATTCGCTCGTCGGTCGCAGTTATGAGTGGGAGCTCATGCCGCTTGGGCTGGATCAGAAGGTGGGAGCGGTGGTGTGGAGTCCTTTGGGTTGGGCGCGCCTCACCGGCAAGATCCGACGGGGAAGGCCTCTGCCACCTGACAGCCGCTTGCAGTCAAAGCTAAACGTGGACGTCGGTCCCCGAGTGGATGACGAGCTCCTTTATCGAGTTCTGGATGTGCTCGATGAAATCGCCGAAGAGACTGGCAAAACCGTTCCGCAGATCGCGCTCAACTGGTTACTTCAACGCCCGACCGTTTCCACCGTCGTGATCGGCGCGCGGAATGAAGATCAGCTCCGCCAGAATCTTGGTGCAGTCGGCTGGAATCTTAGTGCCGAGCAGGTGGTTCGCCTCGACGCAGCGAGTACCGTGCCGCTGGCATATCCGTATTTTCACCAAGCTGGGTTTGCCGAACGCAATCCCTCTCCAACTAACTAACATACTATGACCACAAACATCAAAGCCCTAGACCTCACCACACGGCCACCTCGCAGTCCTCGGGTTCGCCTTGGTGGCCTTGTCATCCTGCCGCGCATGCTCGACAAGGGACGCGCAGCGATCGCTGGAACCTCTGGTGATTACCATTACGACTGTCCCCTCGACAGCTACGTCAAGGGATTTCTAGACTTCGACGCTGAGGGCCTCAGGGCGCAACTCGCTTCCGGGGCAGGGGATGGCGAGGCATTGGCATGGATCCTTGCCAACAGCAAAAACAAGCGCGGTGCTTCAGAAATCGCCCTTTGGTCTGATTACACCGAACGCACCACCCCCGGTGACCTTCGCATGCGCGGATTTATTCATGATACTCATGGCGAGATCGCTCCCGACCGCAAGGATATCCACACGCTTTTCGATTTGCTTGATGTGGATGATCATGTGAGCTTTGGTGGTAAGCCTTGATTGCACAGGGGGAGCTCCATTCCTTGCCTTTTTTGTTTTTTTAACGATTTCGGTTAATGCCTCTCCTAACCTTTCACCGAACCGGCTGTAAGCCCTGCGATGAATTCTTTTTGAAGCAACAAAAATAGGACGAGAATCGGGGCAATGGAGACGAGGGTGCCCGCCATCAACATACCGTAGTCCTGACCATAGACGCCTTTTAGCGAGTTGATCGCCACTGACAGCGGGAATTTCTCGGGACTCTGGAAAAGAATCTGTGGGCCGATGAAGTTGTTCCAGGTGCCGAGAAAGGTGATCATCAGGAATGCACCGATCATCGGCCGAATAATCGGGAGCACCATCGTGGCGAAGATGCGCACCTCACCCGCACCATCGATACGCGCTGCCTCGATCAGTTCCATCGGAACGCTGTTCAAGATCGACTGCCGAAACAGGAAGATACCAAAAGCAGGAGCTATCGTAGGGAGGAGCATCCCTGCATACGTGTCGAGCAATCCCAGATGATACATCATCTGGTATCCAGGTGCCATTAACAGCGGGCCGGGAATGATCATCGCCGCGAGAACCAGCCGCGTCATCCACTTACGCCCGCGGAATTCAAACTTCGCCAGCGCATAGCCACCCATGGCCCCTCCGAGCGTCCCGAGTAAAGCAGTTGTCGAAGCAAGAAAAACGGAGTTCATTGTTGCCCGCAACATGCCGAGCTCTCCGAAAAGCTTCGTGAAGTTTGCAAACGTCAGTCGATGCCACGCAATACCAAGAAATCCGTCACCCTGCGGTAGGAATAAGGAATTGAAAAAATCCGCATTGCCCTTGAACGCCGCGCAAATCATCCATGCAAAGGGAACGAGCGTGAGGATCGAAAAAAAGACCAGCAACGGATAGAGGAATAGCAGTGCCGTGTTCGACTTTTTCATTCCTCCCCCTTTCTGCTAAGTGCTCGCTGTCCAATCGTCACGCCGGCCAGAATCAATGCCAACACCCAGCCAATTGCGCTGGCGTATCCGAGGTCACCGGTCACAAATCCCGTATTGTACAAATACATCACCAGCGTGAGCCCGCGGTTCTCCGGCCCGGAGCCGCCGAGCAGCACAAACGGCAGCTCAAATAATTGCAAGCTGCCGAGTATCGAGAGCAGCACAACAAATCCGGCCACGGGCAGAATGTGTGGGAGCGTGACATGCACGAATCGATCCCATGGCCCGGCACCATCGATTCCAGCTGCATCCACTAATTCATCGGGCACGGTTTGCAACGCTGCTAGAAAATAAATCATATTGAATCCGACATAGAGCCACAATGCCGCGATCACCAAAGCTGGCATCACGTAGTTTTGCAGCCAAGGAAACTCCAGCGGAAAAGCTGGCGCAATGGCGTGCAGTGCCACGTTGAGTAGCCCCGTGCGTTTTTCAAATATCAGGCTGAAGATCATCCCGACAAAAACCAGGCCCACGAGTGACGGAGCGAAAAAAATCAGCCGGAAAAGCGATCGCCCTTTCAGCTCTGGGCGATTGAGAAGAAGCGCCAACCCGAGCGAAAGCGGAAGCTGCACGAACAGCGAGCACAGGGTGAAAATCACTGTGTTTTTCAGCGCGATCCAAAACAACGGATCCGTGAAAAGATAGCGGAAGTTTTCGAATCCCACCGGAACGGTTGAGCGAGGCCCGAAGGTCTGCTGGAACGACAGAACAAAGGACTGCGTCAACGGGTAAAGCGTGAACACAGCGAAGGTCAACAGAAACGGAATCAGAAAAATCCATGGGGTCATCGCGGGCGTGCGTCCTTTGTTCATTCGTCCTCCCTCATGAAGACATTGCGCTGCATGTCGCGCATCAGCTGCTGCTGTGCTCCATCGAGAAGCTCCCGACTTTTTGGCAACAACCCCTCGATGGTGTGAACGTCGTTGGCATTGGCATATTCAACGAGTCGCAGCAACGCCTGACCGCTGTGCTCGATGGCCGCATTGAAAAACGGTGACGAGACGCGCAACGGCACATTTGGCGCCTGCTCGATAAATAACCGCCCGACCGGCTGATCACTGAAATACGGGTCAGCTTCGTCAAAGACCGGCAACTTCCACAAATTACGATCGGGCGGTATGATCGTTGATCTTCGAAACATCTCGGCGGCGATCTCTGGCGAGCGATAGAGGAATTTAGCAAACTCCCACTGCTGCTTGAATACTTTATCAGGCACGTCTCTGTTAAATCCCAGCATCGTACCGCCCATTACGCTCGTTCGCCGTCCGCCCTTCGTCCAAGCTGGCAGCGGCATCAATTTTAGCTTTCCACTCAAGCCTGGCATGTCGTTTTTCCAAACCCCTGCCAGCCAGTCCGGCATGATTGTCGCCACTACCTGCCCGCGCATCTTCAATGCATTTCCAGAAGCACTGAGCTCCGGCGCATCAATTGCGATCCGGTTTGGCCCCGTGCACCACGTCGCAATCGTTGCGATCACCATCGCATTGACCTCGGAGTCCAACACCGGACGTAAGTTCGCATCAAAAAATCCGCCCCCTGCCTGAAGCAAAAGCACTTGCAATACTTCGGTATTTGTCTGCCAGATATTCAGCAGGTATCGATCCTCCGCACTTTTTCCATCCAGCCGTTTGAGCGGCCCCATCACCCGTACAAAATCCTCCCACGTTTCGATTTCGGTCACGTCAATTCCAGCCTCCTCCACAAGGTCCGAGCGATAGGCCAACAACACGGGGTGCACATCATGCGGCAGACCGTAAATGCGTCCACGGAGCATCCATGGCGAAAACGACGGCGGATTGATTGTATCCGACAGGCCCTCGGACGTCAGCAAATCCGTCAAATCCCGCAGCCCGATATCCTCCACCGGCCCCGAGATTAACCGTGCTGTTACAATTTGCGTAATTTCAAACAAATCTGCCATTGGCGTTCCCGCCATAAATCCGGAGAATAACCTCCGCTCCATCGCCGGGAGCGAAAGCAGCAACGGCTTAATCTGCATCTCTGGCTGCTCGCCATTCCATTTTGCAATCAGCGGCTCGTAAGCCTGAAGATGGGGCCGTGCAAATAACCAGAATGCATGGGCATTAGAAGACGGCTCTGGCCGCGTGAAAATGAAAATACTCGACACCACCGCGAGCACCACGATTGCCCAGACGCCCAAGGAAAAATTACGCAGCCATTCGAACATGGAAGAAAATGTTTGAAACAAATGCACGGGACCAAGGGCGCGTATTCAGCGCTCTCCTGCGATTGCGCATAGCCTCTGACCTTGACGATAGGACACTCGAATATGAGTCAGAAGGGATCATCCGATGACGCTAAAATAAACCGGTGAGGGGGGGATTCGAACCCCCGG
>JBGSMR010000189.1:0-3563 GCA_041740065.1 Chthoniobacterales bacterium | reverse complement strand
TGACACGGTGCTCGATTCCGACACCCAGGGATTTGCCATTCTCCCCGGACCCAACATGGCGGGAAAGAGCACCTACATCAGGCAAGTTGCTCTCCTCGTCCTGCTCGCGCAAACGGGAAGCTTCATTCCCGCAAAATCGGCGGTGATCGGCGTGGCGGACCGCATATTCACCCGTGTTGGCGCAAGCGACGACCTATCGCGCGGGCAGTCCACATTCATGGTCGAAATGAACGAAACCGCAAATATCATCAATTGTGCAACCCGGCAGAGCCTCGTTATCCTCGATGAAATTGGGCGCGGGACGTCGACGTTTGACGGATTAAGCATCGCATGGAGTGTCGCTGAGCACCTCCATGATGCCATCGGATGCCGCACGCTATTTGCCACACACTATCACGAGCTCACAGACCTTGAACGGACACGCGATGGCGTAAAAAACCTGAACGTTGCTGTGCGGGAATGGAATGATCAGGTGATTTTCTTGCGGAAGATTGTTCCCGGACGGGCCGATCAAAGCTACGGCATCCAAGTGGCCAGGCTGGCTGGATTTCCGGCTAGCATCATTGATCGTGCAAAACAAATCCTAGCCAACCTCGAAAAGGCCGAACTCAACGCCGAAGGCAAACCCGCGCTGGCTGCTGGCGGACGCCGACGGCGGGATATGGCGGACATTGTGAATCAGCTTTCGTTATTTGAGCTTCCGCCGGACGCTCAAGGGTGACCATTAACCGCCGTTGGCTTTGACCTCAACGCGACATTCTTTTCACGGGCTCCGCGCATCCGTGGGGCCGTTGGTCTTTCTGGCAGCGCCGATGTTGGTAGGGCAAGCCGGGCAGGTCGTGCTCCAGATCACTGACACACTGATGGTTGGACGGCTCGGTGCGGTTCCGTTGGCAGGGGCTGCGCTGGCCGGTAACTTTGTGATGTTTGCGATGTATTTTGCCTATGGCTCTCTGGGTGCCGTGTCGCCGCGCATTGCGCAGGCCTTTGGCGCGGGTGACGCACCTGAAGCAGGCAATTGCGCCCGTGCGGGTCTCGTTCTTGCGATGGGCGTTGGGATAGTAATTGCGCTGGCACTCATCGCTATCGTTCCCTCTCTGGGCCGGCTTGGGCAGCCGCCGGAGGTGGTCGCCGGCACGGGGACGTATATGGCGCTGCTCGCATGGTCCATGCCAGGAGCGCTCATCGCACTGGTGCTGGGACAAACGGCTGAGTCGCTCAATCAGCCGTGGCCGGTTGTCGCGTTTATGGCAGGGGCTATTCTTCTGAATACAGTTCTCAATCTGCTCCTGATCTTTGGGTTGCTTGGGTTTCCTGCGCTTGGCTTGGAGGGAGCCGGGTGGGCAACGTTGGTGGCGCGGTGGAGTCAAGCGCTTGCCATGTGGCTCTGGATTTCCCGCTCTCAAGTCATGAAGCGCTTCGGAATCTTTGCACGCGCCGTGGATTTTCGACTTTTGAACCGGCTATTCCGGGATGGCTTGCCGGTTGCCGCACAGGACGTGCTGGAAGGTGGTGCTTTTGCCGTGGGAACATTGATGTTGGGGTGGGTTGGCACCACGGCAATGGCTGCAAACCAAGTGGCAATCAGTATCGCCTCGCTGGCATGGATGTTCCCGATCTCGCTCTCATTGGCAACCGGCGTCCGAGTAGCGCAGGAAATCGGTGCTGGAAATCGTGCTGGTGCGCGTCGGGCTGGAGTTGTGGCAATCGTTCTTGGAACAAGCCTAATGGCTGTCTGTGCTGGATTTTACGTTGGCGCAGGGCACTGGATCGCCACATGGTTTACTCCGGACCCTGAAGTTGCTGCGCTTGCCGGGATTCTGGTTGTTATCGCAGGCGTTTATCAGATTTCCGATGCGATCCAGTCCGTCAGCCTGGGTGCTTTACGAGGGCTAATCGATAACCGCGTTCCTGCGGTGGCAAACGCTATTTGTTATTGGGTCCTGAGCTTGCCCACGGTGTATATTTTGACCTTCCACACCGGCCTGGGAGCTGCCGGGGTATGGATCGGATATCTTCCGTGGATGGTTCTGACCGGAATCTTCTTTCTTTGGCGATTCCTGCAGAAGACGAGACCACTCAAGAAAGTAAGCTCTTGAATCTTGGCGCCAGCGGTCTGACGGTTTTGTGCACCGCCCTGAAAGTTTCTGAGGAAAAATGCCTTTCTCAGACCGTCACCCGGGCGCTATCCAATACACTCGCTGATCAAAACTGAATAGGTTCCGGAGGTGCCAGCGGAATGGTGTCCGAGGCCAAGGGCGAATCCAAAGGACGGACCATCTCTGCACGGCGAACTTCCCCTGTGTTTTCTGGTTCTGCGACAGGCACGGAAGAGGCCACAGGGATTTCACCTTCCGGCACATCGTCACCATTTTCATTAATTGCTACCGCACGGGCAACCGGAATATCTTCCTGTCGGAGGCGGAGTGCCGCTGGGCGCACAGAGCCATAGACATCGTTAAATCCAGCAAGAGCACCCACCGAAATTGCGACCGGACGAATCGACGCCAAATCCACTGCGGGAGCAGCGCGGGGCCATTCGCTCTCCTCTGCCGCAATTTGTTCGTAAAGCCTCATGCCTGGACCATGCACGTCACAGGGTATCCGTGGACGCTGGGCTTCCGTCGCATATTCGATATAGGACGTCTTTTGCATCGTCACGGCACCGGTATTGGGATCGACCACTTCATGCTCGCACCGCGGTGTCTCCAGCAGACCCGAACTCCTGCAGACGGATACCGGCGTGAGGGTCGCTGGACGCTCTAACGCCACAGGCTGAAACGAATCGAGAGAATTATTCATGACATCAGTCCAAACCGGGAGCGCCAGAGTGTTGCCAAACGCGCCGCGGAAGATGGTCGTCGGTTTATCAAAGCCGATCCATACGCCGCACGTGACCCGATTGGTATATCCGAAAAAATAGGTGTCAGTGAAGTTGTAGGCAGTCCCCGTTTTCCCGGCGGCAGGGATGTCTGCGAGTCCATAGGCGGTAAACGCAGCGGCACCGGTGCCGGACCGAAGCGCATCCACCAGACCCATATGGACCTGATAAGCAGTGGAGTCTTCTATCACCGGAACCTTTTTCGGCGCAGCGCTGTAGATCGATGCCCCGGACTGGTCCTCGATTCTTTCGATGATATACGTGCGCTCAGGTCGCCACCCTTGACCTGGAAAGATAGTGTACGCGAGCGTCAGTTCATCGAGTGTCATTTCACTTGTGCCAAGGAATGCATTGGAAAAGTTCCGGACCGGCGACCGAATGCCTGCTTTGGCGATAACAGACTTGAAAGCCGCGAGCCCCGCCATCCATCCGACGCGGACGGTAGCGGAATTTTTCGACTGGGCGAGCGCGTCGCGAGTAGGAATACCCCCCTCGTATCTATTTTCTACGCGTTCGACTCCCCATTCCCCGAGGATTCCGGTGGTGCCGCCGATATTTACATAGCGATTATCCAATGCAGCATCCTGAACGATCTGCCCAGGAAACACACCGCGTTCATAAGCCGCGGCAAAGACAAATGGCGTGATCGCGGTTCCGACAGGTCTGCGTGCTTGGGTGGCGC
>JBGSMR010000169.1:0-3114 GCA_041740065.1 Chthoniobacterales bacterium | reverse complement strand
GTCGTAGCACTCCCACATTCTCCGCCACGAAGCCCACCCCCAAATCCCCGTATACTTGGAAAAGTAATACGGTCGCTCCAGAATGACGTCGTCGGGCAAAAGGCTGGTTCCCGAAATCATTGCGACACGGCTGTCGTCCGAATAACGTTCGAGCATTGCTTGGCAGAAGCCGAAAAACGACGGATCCGGGTGGCAGTCGTCCTCAAGAATAATACCCTGTTCGACTTGTTGGAAAAACCATGATATCGCGCTGCTCACGCCTACCCCGCAGCCTAGGTTTTCACTTCGGACCAGCCAATACTTGCGACAAGGCCAGTCGATTTCCTCCTCCGCAATTTTGCGAACCTCTTCCACTTTTTCTGTGTCACCCGGGACACCTTCACGCGGCCCGTCCACGGCCACATACAGCTCCCCGGGACGGACAATCCGCAGCGCTTCAACCAGCCCTCTCGTCAAATCGGGACGATTAAACAGCAGCAATAAAACAGGTGGCATGCTCACTTGCGCAAAAGAAATGACTTGAGCCAGGCATTTTTCTCCGGTCGAGCATTTGCCTTCCCGTCCGCCAGTGCGAGCTCCAACTCGGCAATCCGCACGCTCAGTTGATCGATCACTGTCTGGCGCTCATCGCAAACCGACTTTAACGATTTCGCATACGCCTCCGCCTCGCGGTGGCAGCGCCCAAGCTCCTCTTTATCCCTCGCGTCGGAGACCAGTCGCAGCAAGTCATGCCCGTGTTCTTGGGCAAATGCCTGCAGACTGGATCTCAACTTCGCCGGAGCAACGATGATGACGTCGTTGGTGACTGAGATCTCATGGGCAGGCGCAACCTCGCGAATACGGAGCAGGAGTTCATCGAAGGTGGGCCAGTTAGAAATTTCGTGGGGAGCGGGAGGAGCAGTCAGAAAAAGTCTGGCGTCGTCGATCAGAACAGCACTGTCTTCCCGCAGCGTCCCGATGGCTCCCAACTCCTCCAAAAGCGGGCACTGCGACTCGAACCCTGCGGTTGAATCTGCCGAGCACCAATGCGCATCCAGCCAGTAGAGAACTGCTAAACCCGATAACTCCGGTTGCAGTTTTTCTAGCACATATGGCGATGCCCCTTGAAATACACGCACTTCCGACTGGTCGGAAAATCGCTCACTAGCACGTTCGGCCAATTCGATTCCCAGCTCAATCGTGATGACTCTGCCAAATTCGGACGCCATGGCAAAGGCGGTGTCGCCTTGAAACGTTCCCGTTTCCACAAAGACACCAATCCCCAATTCATCCCGAAAAAGACGGGCAAGGGCAGGGTCCAAAGAAAAATGAATTGCTCCCATAAAAACTGACTAATGGCTGAAATGATCGATCGTTTTTGGCTTTCTCGTTCTCGCAAACCACCCATCGCACTGCTTCCAGATTTTTTTAAAATCACGCCTGTCTTCTAGATCTTTCCAAAATCGCCTCCATCCTTCGACTTTAGGGCGGCTTTCGCACTGACCAAGCCATTCATGAACCTCTTGACGGGCTTCCAAAATTCTATTCTTGAAATCTAATGTATAGTAATTCTTTGCCACTGAGTGTTGTAAGTCATCGCCATAGCACCTTGAGAACGCACCATACATGATGGCATTTTCCTTAGCTTTTGGCAAAAGTCCGTGCGCGGCTACGAGCTCGCAAGCATCTTCCAGTGTAGGCGGTTCATATACGGCATCAATCCCCGAATAGAAAGTCGGGCCCACCACAATCGACGGTTTCCCCCAATATGTCGCTTCCAAGCACATTGTAGTTGTTAGGCCGACCGCCTTCTCGCATTCACGAAGAAGCGCGTAACTTGATACATCTGAGTCAGGCTGGATAATGCTTAGATTCGGCAGATCCACCAACATCGTTTCCTCCCACCACCGGTTTCCCTCGGTCGTGGAATTTGGATGCAACCTCAAATAAAAGAACACCTCAGGGCAGCGTTGCAGAGAAAGCGAAAAGAATGCCGAGTATACTTTCAATTGATCCGGGAACTGAACGCCCTCCATGAGCCCCTCAATTGCGAGCATCTCACTTTCGGACGAGCCAAAAACGGCCACGTTCCTTTTCGTCGGATCGAAACCCGCCGGAAGCAAGTCTGGCGTTTGTTGTCCAATAAATGGCTGCCACCCCGTTAACTTCCCTCTTGGACGCTCCTCAAAAAATTCAGCACCTTCCGCTAGGAACTCAGGATCGCCGCTGTGTTGCTCCCAAAACTTCCGAGCCATAACGGGGTAAAACCTTGGATCATGGGGAAAGCCACCTGGAAAAAGCTGAACCTTGTTCAGATTCCCGGTTCGTTCGTGAGTGTAGAAATGAACCTCATTGTGCTCACAGGCACGCAGCAATCCTCTGGCGACTGCATATCTACCGTTAAAGATGTAAACTTCGTCTGGCTTATTAAGCTTTAACCATGCATCGAAATTTCTATAACTATTAATTGCATCCGCAATTAATTTGATGATCAGTTCACGAAACTCAAAAATACTTGGATTCGTGTTCTGCGAGTGGTCTACCAAGCTGGAAAAAACGGCAGATCCCACGTCAAATTTCTCGTATTTGAGTTTTTTCAGCTCCGAAAGCGATGAGAGCCCTTGATAAAAGAGTCTTGCTTCGTCTGTGTATCGATTCGAGTCATCGAACAAGATTGCCTTTTTGGTTCCTTCCAGGGCAGCGACACCATCCTGTCGGATCCCAATGCATCGCAAACAATGGTGCAATTCATGGGTTTTGTTGCATTCACAGGCTAACAGCGACTCGTTGCATTCCATTATGAATACCTCATCGCCTACATCCATATGCCGCTGGATAAGATTTAGCTCGGTCACGTAGTGGTAGTGCCACATGGGATAGAGGCATGAAAATACAACTTTTTTATTCTGCATACTCTCAGGAGAACAAGATTTTCAAAAGATTCGCCGAGCCCCCCAAGTGGGTCACTTCATGAGTGAATACCCGGGATCTTTTTGGTTTTCTTAACGCCGCGGTGGGTAGTGTAAATCTTTGTCTGTAAGTTCGCGAGGCTCCAACCGCCGCAGAAGCGGCCAATGGAGCGTAGCGGAATTGGCCGCTTCTGCGGCGGCGCGCCTCCTCCCCTCCGGGGTTGTA
>JBGSMR010000160.1:0-4036 GCA_041740065.1 Chthoniobacterales bacterium | reverse complement strand
CGGTGCAGCAGTTCGGCCATAGTAATCTGTGGATCGATGGTGGCGGTCGTCATTGAGTTAAAAATAGACACTCGCTGACGGGATGCAAGATGACATCTCAGACAGATCGCCAAATTCTTGGCTGGTCATCGGTGCGTGTGTCCCATTAGAAATTTGGGCGTGAACAGAAATGCGCGTTCAGAAGCAGTCGGAATCCTTGTAATACTCGGTTTGGGGATATTGGCTGCGTTGTTTTGGTTTCCGCCCGCAGCGGTGTTTCTCGGCGGGGCAGTTCTTTTTGTCTTGTACTTTTTCCGAGATCCTGAGCGCAGTGCTCCTGAAGACGATGATCTTGCCTTGGCTCCAGCTGACGGCAAGGTGGTGGCCATCCGCTCGGGGGTGGAATCCGACTATTTTCAGAAACGAATGGTCACGATAACAATCTTTCTTTCGGTCTTCGACGTGCATGTCAACCGATCTCCTGTGCGCGGAAAAGTGTTATCGAGCGAGGGAAAAAAAGGGCTCTATCTGGATGCTAGGGATCCCCAATCCTCGCGGAAGAATGCCAGTCGGCTCTGGATTGTGGATGGGCCGATGGGGTTAATTGGTATCCGTCAGATTACGGGTGCCATTGCCCGTCGGATTGTTCCATGGTCTGTGGTGGGCGACGACGTGAAGCAGGGAGAGAAGTTTGGCATGATCCGGTTTGGCTCGCGGACGGAATTGATTGTGCCTGAGGGGTCCAAAATTCTCGTGCGTGTTGGCACGTCTGTTAGGGCAGGGGTGACGCCCATGGCCCACTTGGCAGATCCAAACCTTGCTCCATCCGACATCGCGCATCCGGATATTGCGGAGGGCGAGGTCGATCCTGGGGTCTAGGTCCTTTGGAAACTTGACCTCATAGTTCATCATGGCCAACGGCGAACCAAAAATATACCTGCTGCCGAACCTGATGACGGCAGGGAATCTATTTTGTGGTTTCGCCGCAACGCTGCGGATCATCGAGGCGTCGCTCCAGAACAATGTCGATGCACTTGCGAGCGGCAAATACCACGAAGCCATTGCTTTTATTTTAGGTGCCTGCGTGTTTGACCTCTTGGATGGTCGGCTTGCGCGCCTTGGCGGACACGAAAGTCCATTTGGTCGCGAGTTTGATTCCATCGCGGACATCGTCTCGTTTGGCGTTGCTCCTGCGCTGCTGGTCTACGACATTGTATTGCGTGATTTCGAGCGCACCGGGTGGGTGATCGCATTTCTATTTTTGCTCTGCGGGGCCCTTCGGTTGGCTCGTTTTAACTGCATTGCAGCGGCTGACAGTGCGAGTACCTCTCGTGACTTCACCGGATTCCCCATCCCTGCTGCGGCTGGCGTCATCGCCTCTCTGACTTTGACGATGCTGTGGATGGATGAAGGGCAGCGCGAGATCGGGAACTGGAAATTTGTCCTGCCGGTGCTTATGATTTTCCTGAGTGGGATGATGTTCAGCCACGTCAAGTATCCCAGCTTTAAAGCAGTCAACTGGAAGACGCAGCGGTCGATTCCCAAGTTCCTGGCCATCATTGTCATTCTCGCCTTCACCGCATTGAACTGGGAATGGATGCCATCGATTTTATTTGTCAGTTTTTTAGTCTACGGATTTGTGCGGCCGTTCGTCTCCTTGAGATTCAGGCAGCGCATTGAAGATGATGACGACGCCTCTCCGCCGGAAGACGATGCAGCTTGATTTCCTTTTTCGCGAGCCGAAGTCGAATACTCCGGATTCGCAAATCGCCGACCCACCATCGACGCGTGAACCTAGAGTGGCCCATGTCGCAGAAGATGCTCGTGGAGTTGTAGAAAATTCAGAGCTGCGGATCTTTACGATATCCGAGCTCAATCGAGCGGTGCGGGATGTGCTGGAAGGCAGCCTTGGCGAGATTTGGGTGCGGGGTGAGGTTTCGAATCATCGATGCCAATCGTCAGGACATCATTATTTTAGCCTCAAGGACAGCAGCAGCCAAATTTCCTGTGTCCTTTTTGCGGGAACGGCACGACGCCTCCGGGGCTTGAAGTTAGAAGATGGCCGCGAAGTGCAGGCCTTCGGGCGGCTCTCAGTGTATGAGGCGCGAGGTCAGTATCAGCTTGTGGTCGAGCGCATCCAAGAAGAAGGTCTGGGCGCTCTGC
This sequence comes from Chthoniobacterales bacterium, assembly GCA_041740065.1. GTDB lineage: Bacteria > Verrucomicrobiota > Verrucomicrobiia > Chthoniobacterales > JAATET01 > JBDNGG01. The sequence continues at coordinate 1,894 of JBGSMR010000160.1, read as the reverse complement.
AGGCAAAATTTGAGGCACTCAAGGCGCGACTTGCTGCCGAGGGATTGTTTGATTCCGACCGTAAAAAATCTCTGCCACGCTTCGCGCGCACGGTTGGCGTGGTGACATCGCCGACGGGTGCTGCAATTCACGACTTTTTAAATGTGCTTCACCGCCGCATGCCGGGAATCCGGGTGATCATCGCTCCTGCCCGGGTCCAAGGCCGCGGGGCTGCGGCCGAAATCGCATCGGGGATTCGAGGGTTTCAGCCGAACCTTCGGGCACCGGAATTTCCGCTGGTGGACGTCATTGTTGTGACCCGTGGCGGAGGTAGCGCGGAGGACTTGTGGGAATTTAACGAAGAATCTGTGGCACGTGCCATTGCCGATTCTGCGATCCCGGTAGTTAGCGCCGTGGGCCATGAGATCGATTTTTCCATCGCGGATTTTGTGGCTGATGTCCGAGCTCCCACGCCGAGCGCAGCAGCGGAAATTTTGGCAGCGGATGGTATCGAGTTGGCGCGTGCTGTAGCAGGGCAAGAGCGCCGGTTGTTTCAGACGGTGAACGCTCAACTCCGTCTGCTCGCGGCCAATCTTTCCACGCTAGAACGAGCGGGATGGTTGAGGGAGCCGCGGCGCAGGGTGGAACAGACGGCGTTCCGGATCGACGATGCGGATAGGAATATCTCACTGGCCGTGCAGGGGCGGATTGATCGGATCCGCCAATTGCTCGATCATTCCAGCAAGGTGCTTTCGGTTTACAAACCCGATGCGACGATCCGACGGACTCACGAACGTCTTGATCACTACGAGAAGATTCTGTCTGAAATCCCGCAGCGAGCGATGGCTTCTATGACGCAGCGCTTGACCCGTGCAGCTGATTTATTGTGCGCATTGAGTCCCGCCGCGACGCTCTCAAGAGGCTTCACGATCACGACCGATGCCGCGGGAAACATTCTACGCACAACAGAAAATCTGCGCTCCGGCATGCCCATTATAACCCGTTTCTCGGACGGTGAAGTCTCGTCCTCGGTGCGTGGAGTCACCCGCACCGAGCGGGGATAGCGCCGCCACGTTCGATCCTACCCGACTAATCGGCGTGGAGCTAGCTCTGCCAGTTGGAGTTCCAGACCAAGGTCGCCGATGCGCGCCAGGGAAAGGCCAGCCAGCGCAGGAGTCTCGGTCGCCATCAGTTTGAATACTTCTTCGATGGCATAGATCCCATTGCTGCCGTTGACGGCTTGGATCAAGTCCTTAAGGATTTCCCAATCATCCCGGGCCTGGCCAGGTGAGGCGGTGGCGCGGTTGAGGCGTTGAATCCTGCCAGCGAGGTTAATCATGGTGCCCCGCTTTTCAGAGAATCCTGCGGATGGTAAGAGAACGGTCGCCAGCGCAGTTGTCTTATTGGGAAGAATTGACATGACGATGAGTGATTCCAACTTGGCGAGATCCGCCTCTGGAATTCCGCATGCCGTTACGTCTTCGCCGAGGACCACGAGGCCCTTGATGGCACCTGAGGCCACCCCGGCAGCGATCGCCTTCAGGTTTGCGCCGGGTGTGCTTGGTGCAATTTCCAGGAGCTTCGCGCCGGTGGTATTAGGGTTCCCGTCATCGGAAATTAGAAATCCGTCACCCTCCTGAGGGCGCGGTAAAATATCAACCAGATCTGCCCCGAGTGCCTTGGCGAGTTTTCCTGTTAGGAACAATTCCTCGTTGGTCATGCGACCGGATGCGATGACCGCGACTTGGCTGGCAGAAAACCGCTTGAGCTGGGTGCCAGCCACTTGCAGAGCATGCGACCATTTGGTTGGGGCTTCATCGCCTCTAACGACCGGCTCCTTGAGGCGGGCTTCGTCGTTGAGGTAATGGAAATTCAGCCGGTGGGAATCGGGCATCCAGCACGAATTCACAAAATC
>JBGSMR010000133.1:0-2543 GCA_041740065.1 Chthoniobacterales bacterium | reverse complement strand
AACAATCACACGTGACAACAAGGGCAATACTTGGACTACCAGCCAGTTTGGAAAAGGGGCCATCACGCGTGGACCCAAAGGGCAGACCGTAACTACCTCGAAATTCGGAAACGGCTACATCAGCCGGGACAACTCGGGAGCCTCATCGACCACGTCAAAATTCGGCACCGGGGTCATAACAAGAGGGAATGATGGCGCGAGTTCCACGACCACAACCTTCGGCTCCGGATTCATCACACGCTCCGGCGCCTCTGCGACTGAGGTGAAAAAACCGGCGTCGAACAATGTGATTATCCTGCCTGCGAGGAAGTAGCACGCGTTACGCTTGCTTCAGTGCCGGGAAGGGCAGTGAACACATTCTCCACGGTGAGGCGCAAATCGGGTGATGCAAATGGGCCAGGGCTCTGGTACGCATGCTCTTTATGCCGAGCAATCCTTACGCGTGGTTCCCGGACAGCAATTTGAAACTTCACCTTGCTGCAGCGAATGCAATTCGGAAAGACCCCGCGTGTATTGCGGATGTGCTCAAGACTCTGGATCATTGGATGGCAAACGGTGACGACTCTTCCAGATTTTTGGTGGAATGGAAGAAGCTGCTGATCGGTGCTACGCATTCCAGCGAGGGGCTCGATCAACTGCTTGCACTCCTTGCGGACGACTCAGAGCAGGCCTCGCAAATGAAATCCTATTCGCCAGTGGTCACGATTTTGGACTACGAAGCCATTGACCGGGTTTATGAATCCTGCACTACTTCGCCGACTCGCTGAGGCCACCGACAAGCTCCTTGGGCCGGAGCGCATCGTTGTGATGGGCTCGGCGTTTCTTGGTAATTTTCCCGAAGTTGCCGCGCTGGCAGCCATTGAAACTTCCAAAGAACTGGAGACTTTCGCTGAATGTGACCTTGAAAATGCGGATTCGATTCCGTCAATTTCAGGTGCGCGTCAAGGTTTCTCCAGCATCCACTGCCACGCAGGGAGGATACGGACTGGAGACGGGACGGCAGGGAACGGAAGCCGGGATTCCAACGTGAGCAAAAGCTGCCGCGCATGCGGATAAGCCGAGTCATTAAATCCCCGGACTTCGCGCGCGAGAGTCTCCGGGTCGTCCACATTGGCGCATACTTGGATGAGGTCTTCTTTGCCGTCCCGATAGCGTGCCAGAAAATCCACTTCGAAGCCCCCGGACGTCTTTACGTAGGCAACCTCGGCTCCCCTTCGCTGGAGTTCGATGAATACTGCTGTTTCCAAGGCATGGCCGGAATTGGCCTTGCCGCTGCGATCAAAGACCGGGATCAGCCCGCTATCGGCAGGATACACTTTGCGCGGGTTCACCTGACGCCGCTTCTCGGAGTCGCTTGCCACCGGCACCGCTTGCAAGAGGAACGCATCCTCCATGTGGTCCAGAAATCCGTAAAGCGTCTCACGACCACCTGCGATCCCCTGCGATTTTAAATCTGCGGCAAACTTGGTCACGCTGAAAAGCCCTGCCGAACTCCCTAACAGCCGCCGAACCATCCATCGCAACGCGGTCGGATTAGTCACTTCGTGGCGCTCGATCACATCGCGCAGCAAGAGCACATCGACATATCCCTGAAGTAGCTGACGCCGGTCCGCAGGGCCCAGCGCTTGCGCCTCCGGAAATCCGCCGGCCATCAGGTATTCGGCAAAATGGTGATCGAGTGCCGTAGCCTTTCGTGATGTCAGCCGGTCGGGATCCTCCGGCATTTCGAGGCAGTGGTGTCGCAGGAACTCGCTAAAGCTGAACGGATAAATCGCCACCTCCCACGCCCTTCCACGCATCGAGGTCGCAATTTCCCGGCTGAGGAGCTTGGCCGATGAACCGGAAAGGAAAATCTCATAGCCGGAAGTGTCGAGCATTCGGCGAACGAACACCTCCCAACCAGGCACCCGCTGAATCTCATCGAGGAAGAACGCCAACGGCTCCCCTGTGGGGGTGGGAAACAGCCGCGCATGAGTGTCCGGGATCAGATGCAGCCCGGCAGCATCCAGCCCCGCCAACCGCTCGTCCTCGAAGTTGAAATAGACCAATCGCCGGGCCGAACGGCCTGCCGCGATCATGTCCCCCCGGATCTGGTGCAAAAAGGTCGTCTTTCCGGCTCGCCGCATCCCGATCACTGCCAGTGCCTTCCCCTGAATTTCAGGAAAAACCGCATCCCGACGAGTCAGTGCAACAGGCAGCGTCTCCACCGCTGTCAGGATCTTTTCGCGGATAATTTGCTGAAGGAGAGCGTCCATAGCGGCTAAATAAACATATATTTAGACTGCTTGGAAGTCCAATATCTCATTTATGGCGACTGATCCCGTTTTTCCCCGGTGTTCAATTCGCCAGCCCGACAGAGCGACAAGGAGGTCTGAGATCGATTTGGATATCCGTCCGGCGGCGGGCGCGAAATAGAATCCGTGCTGGGTAGCGACCCACATAAAATGAAAGGTCGAAGGCGGAAGGATGAAAGTTGAAGGCTTGATGGAATGTGGTGCGGTCAGGACATAGGTAACAGTGGGTGTGTTGTTGGGTTACAGTTT
>JBGSMR010000124.1:0-6809 GCA_041740065.1 Chthoniobacterales bacterium | reverse complement strand
CGTGTGGTTCACGACGATGACATCTGCTGTCTGAAGTTGCCGACGCATGCGTTGATAGAAACACCGCGCATTCGACCCGCATCGTTTGGGCGTGCAGATATTGCGCTCACTACACACCTCAGCCCACACCTCGTGGTCCGGCTGTTCAGGTAGGTCCGTGAGCGTGCCGTCCTTCGTCTCATGGCTCCAGTTGTAGATCCTCTCGAGTGTCGCCTGCCGGGTCGTGTCAAACAGGCTTCCCTTTTGCCGCAATGCACGGTCCAGACGCGTGCCGCAGCAGTAATTTTGCCGGCCCTTCATCAACGCTGCTTCGAAGTCCACGGTGAGGATTTCCCGCACTCCGGGGATGTCTTTATGCATCAACTGCTCTTGCAGATTGATTGTGTGCGTCGAGATCACGGCCTTCCGCTTATTTCTCACCGCCCACAAAATCGCCGGGATCAAATACGCAAAAGATTTCCCGACGCCCGTCCCGGCTTCAATGACAACATGCCCGCCCGATGCAACGCTGGTGGCTACCTCCACCGCCATACGTTGCTGTTCCGGACGCCACTCAAAACCTGTGCGCTGGGATAAAAGCCCTGCCTTGGAAAAGATATCACCGACCTCGCGGGCAAATTCTTCCTGCGGGCGCACACCCGCTCCATCGACCAATGAAATCATGCGTCACTCTCCATGATTCCCCCGAGAGACACTAGCGGATTTTAAACTCTGCCCTGCTTAATCCGGAGTCCGTGTTCATCAATCCGTTTTCGTGAGACGGAGAACAGGGTTTGCCCTATCCTACCAACGGGGGTTCGCTATTTCCGAAAAATCGCGATGCCCGTACACTCCTCCTCGCTGCAACGCTTGGAGAGCCGGGTTTTGGCTTCTAATAGAACGATGATTCTCACATCCATGAACAACCAGAAAAGTGGCTCTCGCGCGCGCATCTCAAAAACATCACCTCCAATCCATGACACATTTTAAACGCTACCTCGGAATCGACTACTCCGGTGCGGAGACTCCCACCAGCAGCTTGAAAGGCCTGCGCCTGTACGAGGCCACGCCCGGGGGGTTGCCCACCGAGATTCTACCCCCGCCCAGTCCACGCAAATACTGGACGCGCCGGGGTCTGGCCGAATGGCTGGCTACTGAACTGCGCGACGGGCCACCTACCCTGGTCGGCATCGACCATGGGTTTTCGTTTCCGCTGCGCTACTTCGAGTTCCACAGCATCCCTCCCGACTGGCCTAATTTTTTAGACGACTTCCAGCACCATTGGCCGACCGATCGCGATCATGTGTATGTCGATTTTATTCGCGATGGCACGCGTGGCGATAGTGCTTCGCGCTCCGGGAATTCGCGCTGGCGGCGGATGGCAGAGAAGCGGAGCCGGGCAAAATCTGTTTTTCATTTTGATGTCCAAGGCAGCGTGGCGAAGTCCACGCACGCCGGATTGCCGTGGCTGCGCTACCTCCGCAATCAACTCGGCGAGCACGTGCATTTCTGGCCATTCAACGGTTGGACACCGCCGCCCGGTCGATCAGTGATCGCTGAGATTTACCCCTCTTTGTGGAGTCGGACGTTCCCGCGCGATGGCCGCGATTCGCACCAGCACGACGCCTATAGCGCCGTTCGCTGGATGCGGGAACGCGATGCGGATGGCACGCTGACAGATTACTTTAGGCCGGAATTGTGCCCCGCCGAACGCACGTTGGCCCAATTGGAAGGTTGGATCCTGGGTCTCGCTTAACCGCACTCTAAGCCCCAGGTCTTTGAAGCATTTATAGGGCGGGGTTATTTTTGACGTTGAATGCCACGCGACACGCGGCAATAGTCACCGCCTACCGCAGCATTACCGATGCAGCGGCAACGACGCCTGCATGACCATTCTTGATCGATACGTTCTCAAAAAGTTTTTTGTTCCGTTCCTTTATTGTTTCTTCGGGTTCATTGCGATCTGGCTTGTTTTTGACCTGAGCGACAACGGCCCGGATTTCATTGAGGCCAAGGCATCGACGAGTTTCATCGTGGAGTTTTACCTGAGCCAGATTCCGGAGATCGTTGTGATCAGCCTGCCGATCGGGCAACTGCTGACGCTTCTCTATTCGCTAACCCAGATGTCGCGCTCCAACGAGATCATCTCGATGCTTGGCGCGGGCCGCAGTGTCACGCGGGTGCTGATGCCGTTATTTGCGGTCGGTCTCTTACTTGTGGGAGTCTCAGCATATTTTAACTACGAAGGGGCGCCCCGGGCGGCAAAAACCAAAAAAGAGATGCAGCGAGAGTTGACGCGCGGCGAAAAACGGGAAGCGGCAATCAAAGGCCACCTGTTTCGCAACCGCGAGAATCAACGCACCTGGTTTATGCGATTGATTCGTCCGGATCGTCAGACCATCAATGATTTTCAGATCATCCAGCAAAACATGAAAGGAGAGATCGTAGCCCAGATTTATGGAACTCGCGCGGTCTACGACGAGGCGACGCACACATGGACGATGGAAAACGTGAAAATGATCAAGATGGACGAAAAAGGAGACATCATTGATACCAAATTCGCCTGGGAATCGAAGATTTCCACGTATTCGGAGACGCCATGGAGGATCGCGAGTTCGCTCATGAACTCCGATTACTTGTCCGTGCCTGAGTTAAGGGATTACTTGAAATTTAACGCGGATTTCCCGGAAGACCGCCTGGCACCGTTCCGGACGAATTTATACTATCGATTTGCGCTTCCGTGGGCCTGTCTCGTGGTCGTATTTCTCGCAGCACCCATGGGCATTGTTTACTCCCGAAGCGGGATTCTCGGCGGTGTCGCGACGGCGATTGCGCTTTTCTTTTTATTCGTCTTTACCACGGCACTGGCGATTGCCTTCGGCAAGGGCGGGGCGATTTCTCCGATGGTCGCGGCATGGGCTCCATCGGCGTTCTTTTTTATCGTGGGACTGGTGCTTCTGTGGTTTCGATCCACGAGCCGCGACCTGCCGTCACTCAAGATTTTCGGATAGTTTACGATGCAAGCTGACTGGGAAATCAAAAGCCGTTCGCACCACTGCTCGCGCAGCGGCAAGGAATTTGTCGCAGGGGATCATTTTTACACGCTTTTGTTCCGCGACGGAGAGGGCTATCGCCGGGAAGACCTTTCGGAGGAATCATGGTTGGCACGGAACGACAATATCCAGCCGTTTTCTTTCTGGAAAAGCACCTACGAGCCACCACCACCACCACCACCGGAAGCGTTGCAGAAAAACGACGCTGAGGCGCTGCTCCGCCATCTTATCGCACTGGGTGACATGCGCTACGACAAGACGATTTATATCCTGGCGCTAATGCTCGAACGCAAACGCCAATTGCGCGGCATAGCCAGCGACGATACAATGACACTCGTTTACGAGCATCCTAAAACTGGCGAGACATTCATTTTCAGAAATCCCAATCTGTCTCTCGATCAGATTCCTGCCGTGCAAAAGGAAGTGGCTGAGTTGCTGAATCAATCGCTGGGCGGAGGACCTGCTGCAACCGAGGGAGCTGCTCCAGGATCGCAAGAAGTCGCTACTGCTGAGCCGTCCGCCCTCGAACCTACTCCTTCCTGATCGCCAACATGATGCGGACGACGGACTCTTTCCCGCTCTTCCTCGCACCGATGGCGGGGGTAACAAATACGGTTTTCCGTCAAATCTGCCGGGCTCGTGGAGCTGACACACTGACGTCGGAGTTTGTATCAGCAGAGGGGATTTTTCACCGCAACGCGCGGACACGGGAGTATCTGAATTTTGAACCTGGCGAACGACCAGTCGGAGTCCAACTCTTTGGAGCAGATCCCGATCACTTGGCCGAGGCCGCTCGCCAAGTCGTGGACTGGGTTCAACCGGACTTTATCGATCTCAATTTCGGATGCCCGGTAAATAAGGTGGTCAGCCGCGAGGGCGGGTCAGCGCTGTTGAAAAACTGCCCGTTGCTTGAGCGGGTGGCGCGAGCGGTAGTCCGGGCCGTTGATCCTCTGCCTGTCACAGCAAAAATCCGTATCGGATGGAGCGCATCGACGATCAATGCAATCACCACCGCAGGAATCTTGGAACAATGCGGGATCCGCAGGATCGCTGTCCACGGTCGAACCAAAGAACAAGGATACACCGGCCTCGCGGACTGGGATGTGATAGGAGCGGTCGCTGAGGCAGTAGCGATTCCAGTAATCGGAAATGGCGACATTGCGTCGGCCGAAGATGCTCTCCGACGGAAACGCGAGACGCAGGTATCCGGGCTTATGATCGGACGCGCGGCAATGACAAATCCGTGGATCTTTGCAGAAATCAAGGCTGCGATGGACCCAGACGGCGGGACATTTCTACCTCCCACCATGAATGACCGCTGGCAACTCATCGTTGAACACTGCCGCAGCGAAATCATCCAACGCGGAGGAGTTGAGACACGTGCAATCCATGGAATGCGGTCCCGACTAATGGCCTACAGTCGCGGAATGCCTGGCGGGCGCCACCTGCGCGAAGCATTCTCAAAAGTCGAAAGTGTCAGCGGCCTCGAAGATATCGCGGCAGGTTGGATGGCAACCTACGATGAAGATCCGAGAGCGGAATCAGCTCGTGGTGATTTTTAGCCAGCAGGGCGAAAAGCAATGCATCAGGACTCAGCCGCCGATAGCGGTCATAGGCCGTTCGGTTTGCACGCCATCGCGGAACGTGTGGTCTTCCGGTTTATTGCGAAGGGCGGTTTGAAATACGTCGGTAATAGAGTCACCGCTCCGCAACGGCGCCATCAAGTCCACCTCCCCTTCCCGTCCGAGGCACGGGCGCAATTTCCCATCGCTGGTCAAGCGGAGCTTGTTACAGGTCTCGCAAAAATGCTGAACCGTCATCGCACCAATCAATCCAATCAAAGCACCCGTCGGCTGGTGCTGCCAATATCTTGCAGGTCCATTTCCGATGCGGTCATTCACAGGCACGAAGTTCCCCCATCCACCCAGCTTCAGCACCGCGCTTTCCAAGGGGAAAAAATGTCCATCGAAGTCGAATTGTCCCGCCATGGGCATCAGCTCGATGAAGCGCAGCGGAAATCCATGCGCCCCCGCAAAGGCAGCTAATGGCAGCAACTCGTCTTCATTTAATCCGCGCAACAAAACACAATTCAACTTCACGACCTCAAATCCAGCGGCCTTGGCAGCCATTATGCCATCGATCGCAGCGGTGATTTTGGTTCCAGTGATCCGGTGATAGACATCCCCATCGAGTGCGTCGAGACTGACATTCACTGCGCGCACGCCCGCCTGCTTGAGCGGCGTGGCAAGCGGGGCCAATAGGGTTCCATTGGTCGATAGGCCAAGCACCTCAATGCCGGGAAGCGCCCAGATCCGAGCGGCAATATCGACGATATCTTTTCGTACCAGCGGCTCGCCACCGGTAAGGCGAATTTTGCGAAACCCGATTCGGGCTGAAGCCTCGACAATTCGCACGATCTCATCCGCAGTTAGTCGATCCTGTGCGCAACTCCAGCCCTTATAACCTTCGGGCATACAATAGAAACACCGCTCGTTGCACCGATCCGTCACCGACACCCGCAGGTAGTCAATGACCCGCCCGAAGGGATCCACGTTTATGTTTGGCAGGGGCTCGGGCATTAGAGGCATAAAGTTCCACACTCAGAGGAGTCTGACCACTCGAATTTGCAAACGTGCGATCTGATTGCCAACAGAATTCACATCTGATTTTCTTTAGTGATCGCAATCCCCCCTACCATACGCCTCGGCCTAGTTGCAGGTCTTTTCCTGACGTCGATTTCGGCGGCATCAGCGCAGAACCAGGAACTCCACGGCGGATGGTCGCAAAATGCTCCTTATGAATTAGCGGTGAGTGGCCCGGGAGGGGTAGAGCGTCTGACGGGACTAGATATCGAAATCACGAGATCGGTCGCGAAGCGTGCGGGATATCGGGCAGTTTTTGACGAAGTCGATTGGGACGAGAATGTCAGTGCCGTTCGTGAGGGCCGGCTGGATTTTGCAATGGCGGCCACACCGGAAGAATCCCGCCGTGCTTGGGCATGGTTCACCATTCCTTACCGCACCGAGACGATCGCCCTGGTCACACGGAAACATGAGGATCCAGCCTGGCAGTTTAAAAACTCGGTCGATCGCTTGAAACAACTGCTCGATGCGGGCCACAAGCTGGCAGTGGTGCGGGGATTTTATTACGGGCCAAAAGCGGCTGCACTTTTGATCCAACCGGAGTTCAGCGCACAAATCCTTTTTTTCGAAAATGACGCAGGCTCCCTGGATGCATTACTTTCGGGATCTGCCGACGCGTTGCTGGCAGATCAACTTTCGGCGGCAAGTGCAGCAGCCCAAGCAAACGCGATGCATCTGATCACGGCAAAATCAGACCCCATCTACGAGGCCGACCTGAGCCTGATGTTTTCCAAAGAGAGCGTTTCTGCGGAGACGGTGGCGGATCTTGATGCGGCCCTCAGCGAAATGCACTCGTCAGGGGAAATCGAACGCATCACGCGACACTACCTGATCCCGCAGTTATTGCTGATTACCATGCAGACGAGCTGGTTCCGCGCATTTGAAATTCTTGGGACCGTCGCTTTCGCTATTTCAGGGGTCATCATCGCCCGGCGAGAACATTACGATATCGTCGGAGCGTATGTCCTGGCCGCACTCCCGGCTGTCGGAGGCGGAGTGATGCGGGATTTGATCAGCGGGCGCTCGCCGATTGCAAGGTTCTTCGCTATTTCCAGTGGGTGGCGGGGATGGGAAGTTTGGCGGCGGTGAAGTAGAGCATGGTGATGAGATTTTCGGTGGAACGGTAGCCGCGAGC
>JBGSMR010000112.1:0-7034 GCA_041740065.1 Chthoniobacterales bacterium | reverse complement strand
GAATTGCGGGGACAGTCGTTGCGCAGATCTACACCCCTGGACTGCTTGCTTGGCTCTCTCCGGTCCTGATTGGATTGGTCTTTTGTATTCCGCTTGTCATGCTAACCAGCTCCGAGCGCGTCGGTGACTGGCTACGGCGGCGGCGCTTGCTAATGATCCCGGAAGAAATCGATACGCCGGACATTTTACTCGGCCTTGATGACAGCCCTCCTGCCCTCATACGGCCTAACGTCCTGGCCGAGAGCGCGCATTTTGGATTAATCCAGCTTGCACTATCTCCGCAAATGAACTCGGTCCACATTGCCATCCTGCGTCGATCCAAAGTCCGGACACGGCATAAAGATGAAGCCTTGGCGGCGATCCGCAAACAGCTTCTAACCGACGGCCCTGACAGTCTCACGCAACGCGAGATTCGGGCGCTATTGTGGGACGCAGACGCCGTGGCACGCCTGCATTCGGAAATTTGGAGCTCTCCTGAAGATCAGCTCAATCCATGGTGGCGTCTTGCCATGCGCTATTATAACGAAGCTGGCACGGTGGTCGCACGTGAATCCCAGCAAAGCAGCGATACAACATTGCAAGTCATGTGACGCTCTGGCTGCCGCAGTTAATCGTCTGATGCCGCAGAAGCCGTGCTCCGAGCGTCACACAATCCCCGCTTCGATCGAGTGCTCACAAATTGGATAAATGTATTCGCATCAGGCAACCACTCGCTTTTCCTCGCTTCCTCGACCGCCTGCGAGACATTGAGGCCACTTCGATATAAGAGATTATAGGCGCGCTTCACATCGGCTCTGCCCGCGGAGTCGATGCCTTTTCTACGCATCCCTACGGCATTGATGCCCCGCACCGTGTTGATAATTGCTCCAATGGTAAACGGTGGAATGTCTTTGCTCCAGGCCGTGCCGCCACGGATCATGCACATACTCCCCACACGAAGAAATTGATGGAAAACAGCACCGCCTCCGAGGACAACGTCGTCCCCAACGTTCACATAGCCTGCGAGGAGGCAATTGTTAGCAATCACATTGCGATCTCCAATTTCTACATTGTGCCCGAGGTGCGCACCACTCATCAAAAAATTTCCGTTCCCAACAATGGTGGCGCTTCCCTGTTTCGTGCCGCGGTGAATGGTTACGGTTTCTCGGAATGTATTGTCGTCGCCAATGATCACCTCGCTGGAAATCGCTGCTTCATGCGAGAAATCCTGCGGACTGGAACCAATGACAGCACCAAAGCCCACAAAGTTTCGATTTCCCAAAGTCACACGGTCCGTGAGAATGGCGTGGGCCTGAATCGTGCAATCGTCCCCAATGAGGACATGATCTTCGACGATGGCGAAAGCGCCGATTTCAACATTTGATCCGAGACGAGCTCCGGAACCAACAAGGGCGGTAGGATGAATTTTCAAGAAAGAGGATGGGCGGGTTGCCAAAATTTAATATTTACCATACAGCACCGACCTTGATGACACAAGAATCCAGCGCACAGCATTTTCTTGAAATGCCGATATCCACCGTTACTGTGAAGTCAGCACAACCTAGCCGCAGAGAAGTCAACGCGGTGACGCGGGCAAAAGTTTGTTCGACTGTACCGGGCGGGTGCCAGGAAAAAACGGAACGATGGCCACTGACTACAAAATACTAATTCCACTCGGTCGGGAACGGCGCGAGGAGCGAATTTCCTACGCCGATTCTAAAGGCCTAGGCCTCGAAATTACTGCATTCATTGGAGGAGATGCCCTGAACGAAGCGGCTCCGCGTGCAGCGTTAGAGACAGCTATCGAATCCGAGTTGGCCGCATTTCCTGGCCTGAAAACCATGCATGGCGCGTTTCTCGACTTGGCAGTTCACAGCGACGACTCCCGGATTTCCGCAATTTCGCAAAGCCGTATCGAACGCGATGTCCTTACGGCACTGAGGCTCGGGTGTGAAAAAGTCGTATTTCATCTGGGGTTCAACCCGCTGGTGCCAGGTGATCGCTATCGCCAAAAACTGGTCGAAGGCCACGTCAATTTTTGGACCTATATTCTGTCGAGCTATCCTGGAATTACAATTTGCCTAGAGAACCAATGGGAAACGGATTGGACAATATTTCAGGAAATTTTTGCTGCGGTGCAACAGTCAAACTTTGGCATGTGCCTTGATGTGGCCCACGCTCACGTGTATGGCCATTACAGCCCGGAGGCCTGGATTGATGCAATCCCGACACAGGTCCGTCACATGCACTGGAGCGACAACTACGGAGACCGTGACAGCCATCTCGCAGTAGGATCTGGCAACATCGCATGGGCTCCCATCTTTGCCGCAGGAGGGCTTTGGGAGGCAGTCACAGTCACGCTCGAGATCGCCGATCTCAGTGCGATTCAGCGCAGTCTCGCATTCCTGACGAAGCGCGGAGTCCATCCAACCGGACAACGCAGCAGGGAACTACGTCCTGATCTGGCAAGTCGGGTCGAGTGACGATGAAGCCCGACGCACATTCCTGTTTGAGCGTCGGCGGTATCAGTCGTCAAAAACCACGCACACCGGCATCCCAACAGTAAGCTTCTCCTTGGTAGGAGAGACTTGGCCTGTTTGCGGATCGAATGCAAAACTCACCAGCGAATCAGATCCTTGGTTTGCCACGACGATCCACTTTCCGTCTGGACTAAATGCAAAGCTCCTCGGTTGTTGTCCACCACACGGAGTTATAGACAGCTGTGTGAGCAACCCGGTGGAGGAATCGCGTCGGAAAACAGCGAGGCTGTCATGGCCCCGATTTGAAGCAACGACGAATTGACCGCCCGGGTGCACAGCAACTTCCGCCGTCGTATTTTTACCATCCCAATCAGGCGGAAGAGTCGATACAGGCTGCAATAGTTTGATGGTAGGCTCGTCAGCATCCCATGCAAATGGCGTAACGGTATTATCAAGTTCGTTGACGCAATATCCATGCAATCCATCCGGTGAATATGAAAAATGTCTTGGACCAGAACCAGGTCTCAAAGGAACAAAAGAAGGCTCTGCGGGCAAGAGGCGAGCGTTTGAAGCATCCAGACGGTAGATTTTGAGTTGATCGATTCCGAGGTCTGTCACCATCACAAATCGATTGTCAGGAGAAATCGTGATTCCGTGAGCGTGCGGCGCAGTCTGCCTGTCCGCATTGGGTCCAGATCCGCTGTGCTGATGAAAATCGCTACGCTCTCCAAGGCTGCCATCCGGAGAAACGGGAAAAACGGAAACACTTCCGCCGCCGTAATTCGCTACGATCAGTGTGGTCCCAGTCGCATCGACTGCCAGATGGCATGGAGCATTTGCTCCCACCGGCTGCTGGTTTAGCAGGCGAAGTGCACCTGAAGTTCTATCCCACGAAAATGCCATCACCCCGCCACCCGGGTGGCCATCAAACTCGTTAGACTCAAGCACAGCATAGACGAACATCCCACCAGGATGGATCGCAAGAAAGCTCGGGTTATCAGCCTCAGCTGCGAGCGTAAGTTCGGAGAATTTGCCGGAGGTTTGGTCGAAAATGGCGCGGTATATGCCGCGCGAGGCCGGTTCACCTTGGTCGCGTGTGTAGGTGCCGATCAGAATCGGAACTTGGGTCGATGAAGCGGCAAACGCGTTGGCCGTCAGCATCGCGAAAAAGAGAAGAAATAAAATTCGATTCATTCCGCCAGCCGATCGTGATTGGGATGGCCTACAAGGTTTCCGGAGCGTTCAGGAGCTCGGATACGCGATTGAGCAGACGTCCCGCCGCACCACCATCCAGCACACGGTGATCAAAACTCAACGTGAACATCGCTTCCGTCACCGGCAAAAACTCTTCAACCGTTGCATCCCAGCTCGGCACAATGGATCCCGCTCCCATTCCAAGCAAAATCGTCTGCTCCGGAAGCGGAATCGGCGTCGCGAGCGTGAGGCCAAACGTGCCATAATTCGTCACGGTGGCAATGGATCCGCCGGTTTCTGCCGCCGGCAGCCGCCGTTGGCGGGCAAGATCCACCAGACGGTTATAACGCTCAACGAGATCCGAAAGTTTGGCATGGTCCGCATTTCGAATAACCGGGACAAGGACTCCATCCTCGGCCTCTACGGCAAATCCGATATCTACAGACCGTGGATGCACAATTCGATCTCCCACCAGTCGTCCAGCTGGCGCACTATTTTCACCCAAAGCGATCGCCAAAGCTCGTAAGGCATAGAGCGCGGGCCCCGGTTTGACCGATTGCACCTTGCGATGAGCCAGCAGCGCGTCGAGCCGAATCGGCAAGACAACGGTGGCAAGCGGCCGAGTCCAACTGCGGCGCATTGCATCTGCGACAGCGACCCGCATCGACGACGCAGGTGTCATCCGGTTACGTTCAATATCGCCCAAAAACCGCTCAAGATCATCAATCGTGACACGACCGCCAGCGCCACTCCCGGGAATTCCCGCAAGGTCCGACGCATGCAGACCGAGTTCCAGCATCCGTGCTTTCATCCGTGGCGAAAGAAAACTCGCTCCACCAGCGTAGGCAGGCACCGGCAACCCACTCACTGTGGGTGCTACCTTGTTTTCGGTTGCAGCGTCTGCAGACTTTTTCGGCTTGGGCGGGGCTGTACGCTTGGGTTCCGGTTCATCGGTGATTCCAAGACGCTCAGCCTCCTCATCAGAAATCTCGATATACCCCAGCACCGAACCGACAGCATAGCTGGTGTCCACCACCGCACTGAGTTGAACAATGATTCCCGTGACCGGGGCGGTGACTCCCATGACCGCCTTATTAGTCTCTACCTCCAAAACATCAGCGTCGGCAGTCACCGGGGAGCCTTGGCCGATGACAATACGTACGATAGTGGCTTCGGCGATAGATTCCCCGAGTTGGGGCATGATGATCGGTACCTGTGGCATGGCGTAAGTCTGGGTTTTAAAGTTCGAGAAGGCGGCGGAGGGCAGAGGCGATGGCGCCAGCGGTCGGCCGGTGCGTCCCCCACAAATCGGGATGATAAGGAACTGGTGTGTCGCGCGCGTTGAGTCGTTGGGGCGGAGCATCAAGCAAACCGAATGCTTCACTACTCACCCGAGCAATTACTTCGGCGGTAACACCTCCCCAGGGGAATGCTTCGCCAACGCACAATAGACGACCCGTACGGGCGACGGATGCCAAGACGGTGTCAGTATCCAACGGCTTAATCGTACGAAGATCCACGACCTCAATTTGATATCCATCCGCCACCAATTCATCCGCCGCGACCAACGATTCGTGGAGCATCGCGCTGTAAGTGACAATAGTCGCGTCCCGACCCGGTCGTGCAATACGAGCACGGGTAGCGGGCATCGCTTCCGTCGGGAGCGAATCCGCTTTGAGATGGTAATATAGAAATTTATGTTCGCAAAAGATGACTGGATCATCGATCTGCACTGCTTCGAGCAGCATGCTGTAGGCATCTTCAACCGTGGCAGGAGTCATCACTACCAGGCCTGGGTAGTGGGCATAAAGCGCTTCCATGCTCTGACTGTGAAACGGCCCACCTCCGGGAGTGCCGCCCGAGGGAAGCCGGACAACGATGGGACAGGGAACTTGCGTGCGGTAGTAGAGCGTTGCAGCCTGGTTGACGATCTGATTCAGCCCACAGGACGAAAAGTCGGCAAACTGCATTTCCACGATTGGACGCATTCCTTCGATCGCAGCTCCGATGGCCACACCGATGTTGGAATCTTCGCTGATTGGTGCATCCAGAACACGACCAGGGAACTGCTTCGCAAGGTTTTTGGTTGCCTTGAAGGCACCTCCAAATGCTCCCACGTCTTGACCGTAGATGAAAACGCGAGGGTCATCGGTCAGTGCTCGAGCCTGCGCCTCGCGAATTGCTTCAATATAAGTAATGCTCATGACTCGGCAAAAATGTCGCTTAGCGAGGGGGTGCTCAGCGCAGACCATTCCTCTTCCGCAGGATCCGGCGCGGGCTCTCGCATCACGCGTGCAGCTGTGGTGTCCACCTCAGTCTCTGCCTCCACACGCCATTCCGCGAGTTCCTCCGCAGTCGCCCATCCAGAGGCGACAATAAATGCGTGGCACACTTCAATGCAATCCCGGCCCACTGCCAATGTCCGCAGATTTTTATCCACATAATGCGCATCGTCGTGTTCTCCATGACCGACGAGGCGAAGCAGGTCCGCTACAATCAACTGAGGGCCACCGCCCTCACGTGCCGCCTTCACTGCACCGTGCACCACACGCAAACAATCCACGAGGTCCGTGCCGTCCGCTTTGTGGCCGGGGATGCCATATCCAATCGCACGATTCACGAGATCGGCACAGGCAAACTGCCGGGATGTCGGAGTCGAATACGCGTATTGATTATTCGCCACGATTACGATCAACGGAAGTTTCTCCACAGCGGCCGTATTCATTCCTTCATGGAAGGCTCCGGTTGAAGTGCCGCCGTCACCGATGCAGGTTGCACCGACAACGCCCGTTTCCCCGCGGAATCGCCGCGCCATCAGACCACCAACCACCACGGGCAACATGGCTCCAAGGTGACTAATCATCGCGTAATATCCTTCGCGAGGGCGTCCCCGGTGGATGTTGCCATCCCTGCCACGCATCGAACCTTGAGCAGATCCCAGATACGTGCGCAACGTGTCGAGAACCGTGTCGCCAAATGCCATTCGCCCTGCTTGGTCACGAATGAGCGGCGCAAAAATATCACCCTGCCTCAATGCGGTGCCGATCGAGACGCTCAGCGCCTCCTGCCCACGGCCCAAAAAGACACCGCCTTTGATTTTGCCACCCCGATAGAGCGCAGCAAGTTTTTCCTCAAGCACACGCGAGAGGAGCATCGTCCTGTAAGCGGAGATATACAGGGTGCGGTTATTGAGAGAATCCAAAGTGGGCTTGCTAACTGCTTCGGCCATGTTTGACGAACGTTAAGAAAAACGCGGTGACAGTGCAAACGCAGAGTTTGCAAACTGCGCCATTGATGCTTCGAGGTAACGTTACGGGACGGAGCGCCAAATTAAGAATCCAATGGTTAAGAGAATAAGACAAAGGATTAGAAACTGCACCT
>JBGSMR010000070.1:0-5304 GCA_041740065.1 Chthoniobacterales bacterium | reverse complement strand
CCCGCATCCCGGACGCGCTGATCCGCGCCGCAGCAGAAGCCGAGACACCCATTTTTAGGACTCCAATCATCACGATGAAGTTCATTAATGCTGCTACCATAGCCTTAGAATACGAATTTGCGCCGACAGCCTCTATTTTTGGAAGCATGGTGGATATTCAGGGTATTGGGACGTTGGTCCGTGGCGATAGTGGCATTGGAAAAAGTGAATGCGTACTCGGGCTTATTGAGCGGGGCTACAGCTTGGTCAGCGATGACATCACGAAACTCAAAGCCCTTGAGGGACGTGAGTTGGTGGGGATGTCATCGGATCTTACTCGGTTCCACATGGAAGTGCGCGGTATTGGGATCATTAATGTTGCGTCCGTTTTCGGCGTGGGAAGCGTCCGCCCTGAGAAGCGTCTGGATTTTGTTGTGACACTAAAAGATTGGCACGACGTGGAAAACGTCGATAGAGTTGGCATAGATCGGGACTATTTCGAAATACTTGGCATCCGCATTCCCCACGTGATCCTGCCTGTCCGTAGTGGGAGAGATCTCGGGCGACTTGTCGAGGTAGCCGCGCTCGATCAGAAATTAAAAAGCATGGGGCACAACTCTGCACTCGAATTCAATCAACGCTTACTCAGTATGATGCAGCAAAATCCGGAAACGTAATGGGCCTTTTATCCAGAAAAAAACCAAGTGCTGATTCAAACCGATGTACCCGCGAGGTGACTATCCAAAACCGGAACGGTCTTCACGCGCGCCCGGCTGCCATGCTGGTGAAAGTCTCGAGCCGGTTTCGTGCAGAAATCTGGGTAGAAAAAGATGGTGAGCGGGTGAATGGGAAAAGCATCATGGGGCTTATGATGCTCGCCGCCGGAAAGGGCTCGAAGCTCCAGGTGATCGCAGAAGGTCCAGACGCAGATCGTGCTATCGTTGAAATCGAGGCACTTGTTGCCAGCAAATTTGGCGAAGAGTGAGAGAATGCCGCTTGTGGCGCGGATGATTCTGCTTTGACCAGTTGCAGGCATCCTGTTAGGTGATGCCAAGTGAAAAGTGCAAGCGCCCCCGCCGCCGAAGTGCGGTTTCAAGGAATTCCGGTTTCCCCGGGAGTTGCGCGTGCTCCGGTGGTGCTGCATTGGCAGGACGACGAGGACATCCCGAAGCGCACGCTCCCTCCGGAAGCGGTCGCTGGAGAGATCACCCGTTTTGAACTCGCACTGATCGCAACGCGTGCCGAGTTGTTGGAGCTTCAGCAGAAAATTGCGCATGCTTTGGGGGCCTCCGACGCCAGCATCTTTGATGCGCATCTCCTTGTTGTAGAGGATCGTACCCTTATTGATGAAGTTCTCAAAGCCGTCACAACGGAGCATCTCAACGTAGAGTATGCCTTCCACTCGATCGCGGAGCGATACTGCCGCTCTCTGGAGGCCATCGACGACCCATATCTCAGTGAGCGGGTGGTCGATATCCAGGACGTCGCTCGCCGCGTTGTGCGGAATTTGCTGGGCAAGCGAGAGACGGGACTGCAAACGGACTCGGAGCCTCACATCCTAGTTGCACACAATCTGACCCCTTCCGATACGGCGCTGATTGATCGCACGCTGGTTTTGGGATTTGCAACGGAAGCGGGAAGCAAAACCTCCCACACCGCAATCATGGCCCGGTCGCTGGATATCCCAGCCATTGTGGGAATTTCAAATCTCTGTGATCAGATCACACCGCGTGATTCCGTGCTGATTGATGGTTACCGTGGGATCCTTATTCTCAATCCTTCGGCTGAGACACTGGCGGAATACGATTCGTTCGAGCAGGAGAAAGACCGCGTTGAGGAAAAGCTCGAGCTCATTAGAGATACGGAATCAACGACTACGGACGGATGTCACATCATCCTTTCGGCAAACATCGAGTTGCCGTCTGAGATGGATGATGTGGATGAGAGCGGTGCCGATGGTGTCGGGTTATTTCGTACAGAGTTTTTGTTTCTGAATCGCGAAGCGCCCCCTGGAGAAGATGAGCAATTTGACGCTTATCGCACGGTGGCAGAACGCTGCGGTTCGGCCCCCGTCATTATCCGGACGCTCGACATTGGCGGAGACAAAGAGGCCGCGGGCTTGGATTTGAGAGAGGAGGAAAATCCCTTTCTTGGCTGCCGCGCGATTCGCTTTTGCCTGACAAACGTTGATATTTTCAAAACCCAACTGCGAGCGATCCTGCGTGCGTCCGTCCACGGAAATGTGAAAATCATGTATCCAATGGTGTCGGGCCTCGGGGAACTGCGACAGGCCAATGCAATTTTGGAATCATGCAAGGACGAGCTCCGAGCGCAATCGATCCCGATCAACGAACACGTCGAAGTTGGTGTGATGATTGAAGTCCCATCGGCGGCAATCTGTGCAGACCTACTCGCGCGTGAAGTGAAATTTTTCAGTATCGGGACAAATGACCTGATCCAATACACGATTGCTGTAGATCGGGTGAATGAACGAATTGCTCACCTCTACAAGCCCACGCATCCTGCCATCCTGCGGTTGATCCACAGTGTGGTTGCAGCTGGTCACGCGGCAGGAATTTGGGTTGGTGTCTGCGGGGAGATGGCCTCCGACATTATTCTGACGCCGCTATTAATCGGCTTGGGTATTGATGAACTTAGCACCAGTCCAACCATGGTTCCCCGGGTGAAGCGTGCGGTCCAGTGTCTCGACCTTCCCGCGTGCCAAGCGCTCGCCCAGCAGGCGCTCAGAGAATCTCAAACGCCGGAGATCCTCCGGTTATGCACGGAGCTCGCCAAATCGCGCTATGAAGAGCTGGTCTAGTCTCATCGCCTGATATCTGCCTCTGCTATGCCGCCAGCAAAAAGGTCTACTTCGGACGCAGGACCGTCCAAACACGTTCATTTTCTCACCGGCTCCGACGAAGCGGGCGTGAAAAAAGCCGCCACGGGACTTGCGGCGGAGCTGGCTCCTTCGGACGATCCATTTGCCACGGAAACGATTGACGGGGCGGTGGCCACCGTAGATGAGGCTGTCATCAAGATTCAAATGACCATTGAAGGTTTGCTGACACTGCCATTCTTTGGAGGAGGAAAGCTGGTTTGGCTAAAAAGTGCGTCGTTCTTCGCGGACTCTGTCATGGGTCGATCGGAGTCCGTCACCACCGCACTGGATCAACTCTTGGCGATCCTTGCGTCGCCGCTCGGCGATGGAGTCACATGTCTCATTAGTGCCCCGGAGGCCGATAAACGCCGCAGCGCCTACAAAACGCTTATAAAGCTCGCAACGGTAGCGATACACGACAAACCCGATTTTGGATGGGGCGCGACCGAGTCAGATCTTGTCGATTGGGTAGCAAAGCGGGTGGTTGAAAGGGGACTTGTGCTCGATGATGATGCCGTGCAATTGCTCACTGCTCGCGTCGGCACCGAGTCTCGGCAGTTGGATACGGAGCTTGAAAAGCTCACGCTGGCATTCGATCCCGGCACCACCATTACCGAAACCGATGTGCGCGACATTGTCCCCGCAACACGCGCCGGAGGTATCTTTGATCTCGGTAATGCCATCGCCAAACGCGATCTTGCATTGTGCGTTGCGACCTTGGATCAACTTTTCCATCAGGGAGAAAAAGCAGTGGGAATCCTTCTCGCAGCCATCGTGCCAACCATGCGCAACTTGGTTTCTGTGAAGGCACTGATGGATGAGCACCGCCTGCAGCCACCGGCACAACCGCAATTTTTTACAGGCACGCTGAAAAAGCTTCCTGAGTCCGCGACCCGCCATCTGCCACGAAAGAAAGATGGCACGATCAATGCCTATCCTCTTGGCTTGGCGGCAGCCAGCGCCCGGCGCTACTCGCTTGCGGAACTACGCGAGGGATTCCTCGCTTGCGCGCAGGCAAATCGCGATCTGGTCACCTCACGCTTGCCTGACGAGGTAGTTTTATACCGTCTCTTGGTTCAGATTGTGTCGCCTTAGTTGGAGGGTGTTTTGCGGGTCCGCCTCACCGGGTGAAAAATCGCCAATGCCAACGCAATCCCGATAAGGATGAGGTTCCTGAGCAGCGCCTCGAGGATCCCTCCTTCGCCCGCCCCGAGGCATCCACAAGCGACTTCCAGGCCTCGAGCTAGTGTCCACGCGAGTAGAACGACGAATCCCATGAGAAGCCCTGCTGCGCCGAACAAAGCGCTCCGTCGTGTCTTTGGGATCACCAACGCGAGTGCAATCAGGATTTCGATCCACGGAAGCACATGGGCAATCACCACCGCCGCCTCCCACGGAACCACGTCGAATGAAAGAATATCAAAGGCGAATAAGTCAGGCTGCATCGCTTTCATCACGCCTGCGTAGATGAAAATAAGAAATAAGAGCGCTATCCCGCTAAGGCGTATCAGATAGCATAGCGCGGAGATTGCCCTTGCTCTGAAGCCACTGGATTCAGCCGTCACGAGGGGCTTGGTATGATTATCGCTTGCCGATGGGTACTACGACAACGGGGATTTTTGCGTGTTTCAGCACGCCAGTGACGACACTGCCTGCGAAGAGATGATAGATCGCCCCGTGGCCGTGGGAGCCTAGAACGATGAAATCTGCTCCTGTCGTCGTTGCGCGCTCTAGGATTTCGTCTGCTGCCATGCCGGATATCGCCTCTGTCGTGAATTCCACGCCGTTTGCAATCGATTCCACGCGGCGTGCGAGATGTTCGCCTTGGTTCCGAAGGTCGGCTGGTCCTTGCATGGGCGGTGCGACCTCGATAACGTCCATCGCCGCGCCAATCGGCACGGTGGTAAGTATGGGTTCTACGACATGGATGATGTCGAGCCGGGCTCCAAGTTGTCTGGCAAGTGAGACCGCTGTATGCAAGATCGGTTGCGAAGCGTCACTGAGGTCGATGGCAACGAGCAAGATTTTCATATTTAAAATGGGTTTGGGGGGGGATGGCGGTCAGAACCTATTTGCAGTATTACCAAATCCTACTTGGCAAGTAAAGCTGGCAGAGCGGATTCGAACAGTCGAATCAAAGCGCCCGCAGCAGCACCTCCCGTTTCCGTGACTTCAGAATGACTTAGTTCTCCGTCGTGAATCCCAGCTCCCCAGTTGGTGAGGCATGAGAACGCGCATACACGCATCCCCAGAGCGCGGGCCTGTATCGCTTCAAGCACTGTGGACATCCCAACGGCATCGGCGCCGATCGCTTGCAGCATGCGAATTTCGGCAGGCGTCTCGTATTGCGGGCCAACCAAGCTGGCATAGACGCCCTCACGCAGATGCATCGGCAGGCGTCGGGCGTGGGCACGAAAAACCTCACGTAACTCGGTAGAATACAC
>JBGSMR010000037.1:0-12946 GCA_041740065.1 Chthoniobacterales bacterium | reverse complement strand
TTACCCTCGGGTTCTAAGCCTTTTCCGTCCTTGAGAAGGTTGCCGTCCCAGTCGTCGTCATTCGCAGCGGAGACATAGACCGCTTCGAAGCTACGAGGAGTTTGATTGACCAGAATAAAATCCAGATCGGACCCGCGGGCGACAGCGAGTCCAGCAAGGCAAAAAAAGATGGCAAATATCGTCTTGGTCATGACCTACTTCTTTTTCTTTTTCTGGGTGGTTGTCTTTTCCTTGTAGACGACATCGCCGTATTCGTTCCGGACGGTTTTTGTCTTCGTCACTTTGTCACCCTTCTTTTTCTTCGTTTCCGTCTCGTAATACTGAGGCTGGTAATAGCGCGGTTCCCGGTAGAATTTTTGCTGATTGTAATAAGGATCGTAGTAAGCAGGGCGGTAGGGTTCCTGAACGTAAACTAAATCCGAATCGTCACCGAGTTCCGCCAAGAATTCATCGAGTGTCGCGCACCCCGGCAAAGCGAGCGTGCACATCGCAGCAAAAAGGACCAAGGGGTGTCGTAATTCCACACAAGTCCAAATAGAGAACTCGGCCCACCCTGACAATATCAAATTCGAGCGCCTAGGGATAACTGCCCTTCGTTTTAAACTTCAGTCCAGAGCACTGCGCTGAATCCGCCTCGCCGGAATAAGTTTTTCAAGATTCGAGGTTCTCCTGCGCAAGATGGCGTTTGAAGTCGATGGATGAATGGAGAACGCGAACGATTTCCAATGCCTCTTCATTGGCGCGGAAGAGGAGAGCATGTCGCCCTTCGGAGGCGATCTCGAAGAGGGTCGGTGCGGATGAATTCGATTCAGGACCAGAGCCTCTCCAGATGGAACTCTTCGTGCTCCACACCCCACGTTTGGAGGGTGTAGTCGCCAATGGATCGCATGCCCTCAAGAGCGGCCTCGGTGAGGAAAAGAATCATGCCTTGCGCCGAATCAAGCCGGCACGTCGGCAAAAAATCCTCGACCCTACCGCCACAGATTCCGATCCAGCGTGCGGTATTGAATCGCCTCAGCGAGGTGCTTCGACTTTATGGTTTCCGATTCTGCAAGGTCGGCAATGGTGCGCGACACCTTTAAAATTCGATCATAGGCTCGAGCGCTGAGTTCCAGGTCCGCCATTGCGAGGCGGAGCATTTCTTGGCTTTGCAAATCGAGCCGACAATGTGCTTTGAGAGCGGCGTGTGACATCCGGGCATTGGATCGGGTGCGACTCGCTGCATAACGCACCGTCTGCACGGCACGCGCCGCCTCCACCCGCTCGCGGATGTTCGCTGATGACTCCGCTGGCACATCACTGGAAAGCTCTGCATACGCCACGGCAGGAGCATCCACATGGATGTCGATGCGATCCAATAACGGTCCGGATATGCGCTGACGGTACCGCTCGACTTGAGTTGGAGAGCAACGGCACTCGCGTTTGAGATCACCAAAATAGCCACACGGACAAGGATTCATTGCGGCGACGAGCATGAAATCGGCGGGGAACTTCATGGTCCCTGCGACACGAGTCACGACTACATACGCATCTTCCAATGGCTGCCGCATGACTTCCAGCGTTGAGCGTTTAAACTCTGGGAGTTCATCGAGAAATAACACGCCGTTGTGTGCCAGGCTGACTTCTCCTGGCGTCGGATTGCTTGATCCGCCGAGCAAACCAACATCGGAAATCGTGTGATGCGGAGAGCGAAACGGGCGGCTGAATACAAAATTTCGATCCTCATTGAGCAGTCCGCAGATGCTATGAATCTTGGTAGTCTCGATCGCTTCCTCCAGCGACATGGGGGGCATGATGGTCGCAATGCGCTTGGAAAGCATCGACTTCCCGGATCCGGGTGGGCCAATGAGCATGAGATTGTGGTTTCCTGCAACGGCGACCTCGATGGCTCGTTTGACTTGGTTTTGCCCTTTGACTTCAGAAAAATCGACGTCTGCGATTTCAGCAAGCCGCGCTTTGGCATCGTCGAGCATCGGGAGCACGGGGGTCGCTGAGCTGCGGTCGCAAATGATTTCGTAGGCTTCGCGCAACGAGCGAACACCAAAGACCTGCACGCCTTCCACTACGGCAGCTTCAGCCGCATTGGCCAAGGGAACAATGAGCGCCTTTTTCCGCCTCCGACGAGCCTCCAGTGCGATAGGAAGCACACCTTTTACCGCTCGCACCTCGCCGGTGAGTCCTAACTCTCCAGCCACCATGCATCGCGCTAAACGAGGGATATCGACACCGTCTTCCACTGCCAGCATTCCAAGAGCGATAGGAAGATCAAAACTGGGGCCTTCCTTTTTCACATTCGCGGGGGCGAGATTAACCGTCATACGAGACCGCGGCCAGCGGAAGCCGCTGTTTCCGATAGCTGTGATGACCCGATCTCGGCTCTCGCGCACCGAGGCATCGGGGAGTCCGACGACGATAATTTGTGGGTCTCCTGGACCACCATTCACCTCAATCTCGACTTCGAGCGCGTCCACCCCCCGCAAGGCTGCGGAAAAAACCTTTGTCAGCATGCTGCATCTATCTATCGGAAATCGGCCGCTGGGCGAGCGCGAATGTTTCGGAATGGCACATCCAGACCTGCGGAAGGAAATCAAAAACCGTTGTTCGTTGGAAGCGAGATCGCTACAACAGGCCGAAGCAATGAATATTCGACACCTACTGTCTCTACCGCCGGCAATGAGTGATGCATTTTCCCGCGTTAGCAACCGGCCTGAGGCGGATTGGTTTGCAGCCTGCGACCCTGCGGGCACGAAGCTCGGATCCGGCGGTGGGATCGTGCAAATCCTCCATGATGCTTGGATCGCAGATGGAAAACCCGATGATTTTGAATCGTGGATCACATCTGGCCAGAAGCTGGTAATCCTCGCTGGAGGCCAGAGCCGCAGGCTGCCTGCGTATGCTGCGGTGGGGAAAATTTTCATCCCAATGCCCGCGCTACGTTGGACGCTGGGTCAGTCAATCGATGATACGTTGTTGGATTTCATGCTCCCTGGATTTCACCGGGTGCTGGAGAAGGCGGGAGCAGGATTTCCGCTGATGGTTTGCAGCGGCGACGTCGTGCTGAGATTCGATGAAACACTTCCACCATTTCCTGATGCGGACGTGATCGGGCTTGGGATGTGGGTCAGCCCGGAGATGGCGTCGCATTTCGGTGTCTTTTTCACACCTCGCACGGGTGACCAATCCCTCGGTTTTTTCAAACAAAAACCCACTGCGGAGGTCATCCGGACGCACGCAGCAGATCATCTCGCGATGGTGGATACCGGAGCTTGGCTGCTTGGCTCCAAAGCAATCACAGCGCTGCTGGATAAATGTGGATGGGATCGTGAAAGGCAGGTCTTCGCAAATCCGCATCCAGCGACGTACGAATTGTATTCGGATTTCGGGCCGGGCCTGGGATCGCACCCTGACGCTCCCGACCCGATGGTTTCATCCCTGAGGGCCGCCGCGGTGCCATTACCCCGGGCCGAGTTTTATCATTTAGGAACCAGCCGACAGATGATCGAGTCGATCTCTGCACTACAAAATTGTCAGCTCGATCAGTCGATCACCGGGCCCATTGACTCAAAGCCCCATCCGGACATTTATGTATTGAATTCCGACTTTGCCTTCCGCACACGCAGTTCGGGAAACGCAAATTTGTGGGTGGAAAACTCTGCTCTCGCCCCATCCCAAGCGCTGGCGAGCCGCCAAATCATCACAGGAGTTCCCGATCCTGAACTTGCGTTGGAGCTGCGCTCAGGCGTCTGCCTCGACATCACACCCATTGGCGAATCAGATTTTTGCGTACGAGTGTATGGATTCGATGATTCGTTTAAAGGCGCACTGGGAGACGCCAGCACACGTTGGATGGATGCTCCTGCCGGGTCGTGGTTCGCCGCGCGTGGACTGACGCTCGAGTCTTGTGGATTAAGCGTAGCCCGAGACATCCAGCTGAGTGCGATTTTTCCCGTTCTTCGAAAGGAAAATCTAACTTCCGATTTCATCACTTGGCTACATGAGGAGAATCCCTCTCAGCAATCAGAATTTGTTGAACAATTCCGCACTGGGCGCCGGTTGTCGGCAATGGAGATTTGCGAACAGGCAAATATTGACAGGATTTACGCCCAGCGCCGGGAGATGCTGAGGCGAGTCTTACCCAAGATGCACGCCAACAGCCGGAGCAATCCGTTCTTTCGCCTGGATCTGACCTCCGTCGAGCCCTATTTCGATTCCATTCCAGAATACAACGCGGAGACCCAGTCGCACGATCCTATCCTCGCTGCGAATGCGCTGCAACTGGAGGCCCGGGCGGCCCGACGACTCGACCCGGCTCGGGCTCCGATTGCGGAAGCGCGCGCCTTTGCTACCCTGCGTAATGCGATTATCGGGCAAATTCACTCGGTGCTGCAAGTCCCCCACCGGACGACACTCCCGGACCAGATCGTTTGGGGTCGTAGCCCGGTGCGCCTGGATTTGGCTGGGGGATGGACGGACACTCCACCGTATTGTTTCAAAAAAGGCGCGGCTGTAGTGAATATGGCTGTCGATATTAACGGACAGCCACCCATTCAGGTCTTCTATCGTGTTAGCGAAGAGCCTCGGATCGTTCTTCGATCGATCGATCTCGGCGTAGAATCACTCATTGAGACATACGAAGACTTAGCCGACTACGCGAAGCCTGGCAGCGGGTTTGCTCTCGCCCGGGCCGCAATGTGCCTGGCTGGATTTCACCCGGACTTCCAAAGCGGAACGCGGCATGGCACACTCCGCGATCAGCTTTTAGATTTTGGCGGAGGGATTGAGATTTCACTCCTTGCTGCGGCCCCCAAAGGATCAGGCCTGGGAACCAGCAGCATTCTTGCTGCCACGCTGCTCGGCACGCTTTCGAACGCCTGTGGCCTCGGATGGGATCAGGCAACACTCGTTCGTCTGACCCTTGCGATGGAACAAATGATCACCACGGGTGGCGGATGGCAGGACCAAGTCGGCGGGATCTATCGCGGCATCAAATGCGCGGAGTCCCAACCCGGATTGGATCAGCAAATCTCACTGCGCTGGGTGCCAGAGCATCTTTTTGAACGAAGCGACTCGCTGCGCGTCGCCCGCCTCTATTATACCGGAATCACGCGCATGGCCGCGGGAATTCTTCGGGAAATCGTGCGGGGGATGTTTCTGAATTCCAAGCGCCATCTGGATACACTGGAGGCGATCGGCCATAACGCGACATCCACGTTTGAAGCGCTGCTGCGCAATGATCTTGATTTGCTCGGACAATGCATCTCGCGCAGTTGGGATCTCAACTGCCGACTTGACCGAGATACCAATCCTCCCGCAGTCGAAGATATTCTGCACCGAATCTCGGACTATACAGCAGGGGCAAAACTCCTCGGCGCCGGTGGTGGCGGATACCTTTTAATTCTCGCCAAAGACGAGGACGCGGCCAACCGAATAGAACGCGAACTCAGCGAGCATCCGCCGAATTCTTCAGCCCGATTTGTGGATTTCTCCATTTCTCAGCTCGGCCTGCACATCACAAGGAGTTGAGAATGGTGGGCAGTGAGGGGATCGAACCCCCGACCAATAGTGTGTAAAACTACCGCTCTACCGCTGAGCTAACTGCCCTTGTCCTCGAATTTCTATGCGAGAATTGCGAGTTCATCATTTCATCTAGGAAAAACAAGCAAATTGCGCTCAATGTGCTAGAATCAACTCCAAGGTATCGGGCGGCCCCGCTCCGCGTCCGATGAAGTTTCTGCTGGTCTTCATCCGATTGATGCTCTTTATCTGGGAGGGTCAAATGAAAAATCGAGTTGCAGCAGCCGTGATACTAGTCGGGATCCTTGGGATGACCGGATGTGAGACGATACCGAATGTCTCGCAAACTGAACAAGAGAAAGCCATTCGCGCTTTTGACTTCCAAGGACTCAAACTCGGATCACGTTCGGGCTCGCTTGCCGTATTTTCTCAGGTCCAGCGCGTTCCTCTTCTTCGCGATGGAATGACAGTATACGAGATCTTCAACCCTTCTCCGCAGGTATCAAAGGTCATTGCTTTCTACCATCAAGACCGCCTGCGTAAATTGGAACTCAGGTATTTCGACGGCCCAGGTGCCCGCACCCTTTCCCGCGCAGGCGGGTGGGTGGGAATTCGCGATTACCTTATCGCTAAATACGGCCCGCCTTCCCGATTTGCATCAGATGCTCCGATTGTTACAGCGCAACCTGGTCTTCGTGCGGAGTATGCTAAATTTAATGGCGAGTGGATCTTTTCACGGGTCTATCGACAGCTTAATTTTATTGCCATGGCAGATTCCAAGGGCGGGGTTGGCGTGGTTACTATCAGCGATACCTCACCGTTTGCAAAAGCCGAAGAGCCCGCTGCACCAGGTTCTTCGACTCGGACTCGGATAGTGACGACGACTCAGGCGGTTACAAGTCCAACGCCGGCGGCAACTCAGGCTCCTGTCCGCCCCAATCCCGGATTTTAATCTCTGCGGTCTTGCTATAGCGCGCCGCAGTCCTTGTTTTGAATGGGCTGCAAGACTAGCTTCGCATGATCCGCATCCTCCACGTCATCGATAGTCTCGATCTCGGCGGTGCGCAGACTGCTTTGCTCAACTTGCTTCAACCCTGCGACAGAGCACTATTTCACCACGAAATCGCAGCCATGCATGGCCGGGGGATGTTTTCAGATGCGTTTGAATCCGCGGGATTTCAAATGCATTCTTTATCTGCTCACCGATGGTTTCCCGCTTACCTCTGGCGATTCCCAGCCATACTTCGGCAAGGCCACTTTGACGTCGTCCACTGTCATTTGTTTGGTGCAAATTGGATTGCAAAACCGATGGCATATTTTGGCGGCTGCCGAACTATCTACAACCACGATCAATGCAACGATGCATTCCGGAATGAGTCGTCACTGGTCACGTGGGTCGATACTCAAATGAATCGCTTTTCCTCGCGCATCCTCCCCGTTTCGCTCTCGATCAGCCGATATCTCCAGCAGTCAGAAAATATCCCGGCAACCAAACTTTCGTATTTGCCGAATTCCGTTGATCTCACATTATTCCATCCTGCTTCGTCTGACGAGCGGGCGCGATCCCGAGAGATATTCGGGCTTCCCGTGGACGCAACAGTGATTGGAGGAGTTGGACGACTCACGCATCAAAAGCAATTCGACACGTTCATTTCAGCAGCCACAGAATCACATAGGTTAAACCCGGATTGGATTTTCGTCCTATTCGGTTCTGGACCGGATGAGGGTAGCTTGCGTGCCCAAGCGGCACCTCTCGGCTCTGCTTTTAGATTCGTCGGCACGACTCAGAATCGCGCCGCAATCTATCACGCCCTTGACGTACAAGTCTTGTCATCCCGATTTGAAGGGATGCCCATGACAATACTCGAGGGAATGGCGTCGGGGCTTCCCGTGGTCGCCACGCGAGTGGATGGTGTGTTGGAAATGGCCACCGATCGCGAACATGCATTGCTTGTAGACTGCGGAGATGTCGCCTCTTTGGTTCGAGCCATTAGTGAGGCAGCGGAACCCACAATTGCCACGCAACAAATGCGCCAGAGAGCACAGGCGCACGTGAAGAAGTCGTATAATTCCGTCAATCTCTCGCGGCAACTACACGAGTATTACCGTGAGGATGTCGCTGCTGCGAAAAACATCTCTGGATGACAATCGTCCCTATCGCACGATACGTGTTTATATGAAGTACCTCCCATTTCTGTGCGGGACGCTCTTGTGCTTGGGATGCGCAAGCCAGACATTCCCACCCGGAGAGGCCCCCGATTATCTCGTATTGCGCGACCGCGCGGAATTTTACCGCTTTGGCCCGCTCCAACCTGCCCCGCCAGATAGCCTCCTCCGCAAGGATTCAACACTTAAGTTGCTGCGACGCGAATTTGGATACAGCTTGGTCCAAACGGAAAACACCCAGACGGGATATGTAGCGAACGACGATATCATCGCTGCCCCGAATCCGCCGCCCGAGGCCCAAGCTTTGCAAGCGGTAGATTTAGAATCGGAGAAAACCGAAACTGACTTGACCCGGGGTCAAACGATTCCCATGGAGATTATCGATGACGCTCCGTTGCCAACACCTGACATGGACCTTGCGCCCGCAGACCAGCCAGAACCGCTGGCGCCGCTCCTAGAACCGGACGCGCCCCCACCCGAACCGTAGCTGCGTGATTGGCTATGAACTCAGCCGCTCATCTTGCGCAACCAACGTCTGCCAGATCGTTTTATAATCCGGCTCGTAACGCTGGTCCTGGAATTCAAACATCTGAATCCGCTGATTGACCAGCATTTGAACTCGGGACTGCGCGGTTTCCCAAGCTTCCCGCAGGTTTCGCCGCGCGGAGGGAACTCGATCCCACAGCACGGCATACGAATCCACAAAATCCCGTGCAAAGTTTGCATCTGCTCGATCGTTGGGCTGCCAGATGAACTCTGGGGGAAGTGGAAGCTCAAGAATCATCGGGGCTGTGTAAATGTTCTTTAGAATCGCATCGGAATAGCACGCCAGGGCCTCAGCCTCGCGGCCATAGTATGAATGCATCAGCCCGCGGCCGAATACAAAAGACGGCTCGCAGTAGTCCTTTGGGTAAGCCTTGGCGTAGTGGGCATAGGCGCGGTCCGCCGATTCATAATCTTCGGCAAGCAGCCAGATCAATGGGATCAAAAACCTTACCCCCTGGTGGTCTTTCGCATTGATGTCGAGGAGGCCCGCAAGCGCGGTGGCGGCTGCCGGGTGCTGCCCCTGATGCCAGAGCGTCATGCCACGACCATAGATCGCGCGCAAGTAGGGCCGCGTGGAATCTAACGTCCACCAACTCGGCTGCTGACCAGCCCAGCGTTGGACTTCCTGCGCAATTACCATGTTGTACGCATCGAGAGCGGCAGACCAATCAGAACGCCGGAAATCGGCGTCGGCCAACTCCACGCGTGCTTCAGCGCAATTTTTGTCGCTTTCGAGGGCGCGTTTAAGCAGTGCAATTTTTTTGCGCTCCGAGCGCACGCGCAACGCCGTGCTCACCAACCCTCTGGCAAGGTCCGGAGGATCCCCTTGCAACTTGGGTAAACTCCCGACGGTAAACTGAGCAACGATGTGCTGGGAAATAATTTGCATTTCCTCACTCTTCCTTCCCGCCACTTTTGTAAATTCAATCGGCACGCGAAAGTCCTCGCTGAAGTCCCTCCACGCCCGCTCGTCCCACTCATCGCTTTCACCGACGAGAATCCGACCCGGGGCCCCAAGCTTCTCAATGAGCCCCGCAAGAAAATTCTCCGCGCGCGCCTGATCCAACTCTTCAAACACTTCGGGTTGTGCCACAGGAACCCCTCGATGATCAGTTACCATCACCAGCGTCGGAAGCATAAAATCATCGCCTGTCGGCACGGGATCATCCAGGTCGAACCAATAGAGCAACCATGAAGATGCTTGAGTGGAGTTGAGGGGTTGAATCATCGGTCAATCGAGTCGCCAGGCAACTTCCAAGCGCTGTTTCCGCCCAAAACGATCCGAGTAAAATAACTCGCTGGATCGCGCGCCATGTTCATGCACCATGCGGGTAACCTTCACATCGAAGCAGCAATACTCAGCAATCTCCAGCATTTTCCCCTCACGGAACCATCGAATCGCATCCAATCCCTCCGCAGTCTTCCCGACTCCAAGCGTCCCTGTGGCCAACGCATCCAAAGACAAACGATGACCGATCGCTTTTTCGACGTCTACCATCAGGTCCAAGGTCGGTATTTGCTCGGCAAGCTCTCGGATCGTGTAGCCCATGAGAACCTGATAATCAAAATTTATCAGATTGTATCCGATTACCAAATCGGCGCGTAGCAGTTGTTGAATCAGCCCATCAACCTCCCCCTCGCCAAAAATCCGGTATTCTCCATCTCCGGTGCTGTATGTCACGCCCACGGACATCCCCATCCGGTCTTTGCGGTCCCACCCTCCGACATCATTGGCCGTCCGCTGAGTTTCCAGGTCAAAATAAACTAAATTTCTTGGCACCCTCCCACTCAAACAAACTCAGGGGCGGACAGGCAATAGCAATTCCGGACGATTGCCAGAGACTTTTAAAAACCACCCCGGCCCAAATCCGGGGAGCTCTTGGAACGGGAAGCGCATCGGGGATTTCCCTGAGCGATCCCAAATTTGTTTTTTTGTTGTGGACAAAGCCAGTTCCCAGAGGGATGCTTCCTTCATGGTTAAGACTCTTACCTCCCTTCTCCTGATCGCGACGATGATCGGAGCCCCGATTTCAATATCGGAAGCACAAGCCACCCCGGCCCGTTTTTCTTTTTCCCAGTTCCAGCAGAGACTCAACGCTATCTTTCGCACGAGGAAGGGTGTCGCTGCTCAAAACGCAATTATCTCCGCCTATGCGCAGTTTGCGCGATTCAATCCGAATCAGGCATTTGCCCTAGTTCGGATGGCAATGGTCCAACTCAATCGCGTCACGCCGCCAGCACAACGAGCTGCTGCCATCTTGCGTCTTAGCCAGGCCACGTCGACAGCATTTATCCTGACGGGCACAAATGATACATCTTTGATCATCACGACGTTCACTTACCTCGTGGCAGCGCTTCCATCAGACTCCCGCGACAATGCGACAATCCTCACAATCGCACAGGCTGCAATCAGCGCAAACGTCGGCACTGGTGGAACTTCCAAGCAAAGCGTGGAAATCGCGCAGGCTATCGGAGGCAGCGCGAACGGAGTAATCCCTACATCGTAGCCGCCAAAAGCCAAATTTAGTTTTACTCGAAGGCGGGAAGAGTTAATTAACTTCCCGCCTTCGCTATTTTCAGCCTCTGCATTTTAGTCATTACTCGTTTCATTATGGTAAAAATCGTCGAACAACTCGCACTGTTTCTTGAGAACTCCCCCGGAACGCTCGCCAAAGTCTGCGATGCCCTAGCCGAGGCGAAAATCAACATTTATGCGATGTCGATTACCGATTCGGTTGATCATGCCATCGTTCGGATGGTGGTAAGTGACACGCAACGCGCAATATTTATCTTTGAAACGCATGGAACCCTCGTGATTGACACAGAGGTTCTGATGATTGAAAACGACAACCGGCCAGGGAGTTTGTCCCGGATCGCGAAGCTACTAGCATCCAAGAAGGTGAATATCGAATACGCTTACCTCGCTAGCATGCCGACAGCAAAGCGGGGGTTATTAATCATGCGGGTTGACGATCCGAAAAAAGCACTGAAAGTGCTTTCTCCAGAAGTTTAGCGATTTTTTCCACGTCTCGCGTTCCCGTGCGAATATGGGGATGGATAGTTGACAGGAGAACATCCCTGACCAAACTCATATACATGTCGATTTCTACCGCATCGGTTTGCCATCAAGGGGCGTTTTCTAAAGATGCTGTGGAAGACGCGGCCCGGCAGTTACGTGACTCTCTAGGGGGGCCTGCGGACTTGGCAATCGCATTCATCACTCCAGATTTCCTGCCTCATTTAGCTGAATTTTCGGATATCATCCGTGTAGATGGTCATATTTCAGAGTTGGTAGGCTCGACGGGAACCGGAACAATTTTCAACGAGTTCGAAAACGAGGGAGGTCCGGGGTTTTCGATTTTAGCGGTCCGTTCGCCAGAATCAAAACCGACCGTAATTACGCAGAGTGCAGATGATCTGCGATGCGGGGGTGATGCTGCGTGGATGACAAGACACCTCCCGGTAACTAAAGGGATTGTACTAATGGCAAATC
Source organism: Chthoniobacterales bacterium (assembly GCA_041740065.1). GTDB lineage: Bacteria > Verrucomicrobiota > Verrucomicrobiia > Chthoniobacterales > JAATET01 > JBDNGG01. Next base: position 1,227 of record JBGSMR010000037.1, on the reverse strand, counting down.
CTTTTCATTTTCCTGCGGAAGATTGGTTGGAGGCATTCAATCAAGCGTTTCCTGGCACACCGGTGGTTGGCGGACTGGCCAGCGGCGGGAGTGATGAGGCTTCGATGGCTGTCTTTCACAATCATCGCATCGTAGAGGGCGCCGTGCTGCTGGGTTTCCACGGGGATCTTCACCTTCTTCCGGTGGTGAGTCAGGGCTGTCGACCCATTGGCGAGCCTTTGCCCGTCACTAAAGTCGAGCACAACGTGGTCTATTCCTTAGGGGCACGGCCTGCATACCAAGCACTAGAAGCTGCGTTTGAGTCACTCACTGATGAGGAAAAGTCCGGTGCTCAAGGCAATCTTTTTGTTGGCCTGGCGAACAACGAGTATGTGGATGAGTTCAAATCCGGAGATTTTCTCATTCGCAATATCATCGGTGCCGATCCAGGTTCGGGAGCCGTGGTCATCGCGGGTATTCCGCGTTTGGGACAGACGCTGCAATACCAGATCCGTGATCGCGCAGCAGCGGACAGTGACCTGAAGCGCGCTTTGGATCGGAGCTGGAGCCGGGGTGTCCATGAAGTGCTAGGGTCGTTAATTTTCAGCTGCACCGGACGCGGCACGGGGATGTTTGAGATTCCAAATCACGACGCAGCGACGGTGCAACGCGCTGCTGGAGTGCACCCTTCAGCGGGGTTCTTTTGCAATGGCGAGGTTGGTCCCGTTTCAAAGAAAAACTGTCCCCACAGTTACACAGCCTCGATCGCGCTCCTTTGCGTGAAGCGTGGACAGCCCCGATGAAGCCGAAGAAGAAACGCACGCTTCCGTTTATCGTTTTCTTTCTACTCGTCGCAGTTGGAATTGCCGGGTGGTATTTGTTGGATGCGGCCGCTGATACGAATCCCCCAGATGAGGCAGGCACGGAGTCAACGACTACTGTTTCGCGGAGAGATATCGAGTCCCGCTTATTGCTCTCGGGCGAAGTGATTCCTGCATTTCTCGTTGAGGTCAAAGCGGAGGTTGGCGGTAAGGCAAAAGAGATCCATGTCCAGCCTGGCCAATACGTAAAAAAAGGAGAGCTCCTCCTCACCATCGACGATACGGATCTCCTCACAGATAAACAGGCTGCTGTTACGGAAATTGAGGGTGCAAGTCTGTCCGTTGAAAAGAACCGCGGCAATTACGAGCGAGCCAAAGCCCTTTATGATGAAAAGCTGATCAGCAAGGAAGTCTACGCCAATCTGGA
>JBGSMR010000444.1:0-3507 GCA_041740065.1 Chthoniobacterales bacterium | reverse complement strand
CCGTCGGCATCAAACAAACTATCACCGATTTTCATTCCGTTGATGATATTTAGGAACGTGAATGCCATGCCGCCGCCGACAATGATTTCGTCTGCCTTATCGAGCAGGTTGTTAATAAGCGGGATCTTATCCGCGATCTTTGCACCACCGAGGATCGCGAGCAAAGGGCGCTTCGGGTCATCGATGACTGCCGTGAAAGCCGTGAGCTCTTTTTCCATCAGGAAACCAGCAACCTTCTCAGGAAGATCAATACCGACTACCGACGAGTGCGCGCGATGCGCCGTGCCAAACGCGTCGTTCACATAGATGTCACCAAGCCTGGTAAGACTCTTACGAAAGGCGGACACCGCGTCGGGAGAGGCTTTTTCAGACGATCCATCGTCGTTTTTTCGCTTGCCTTCTTCTTCGATATGGAAGCGCAGGTTTTCCAACAAAATAACATCACCCGGTTGGGCCGCTGCGCAGACTGCCTCGACTTCGGGTCCCGTGCAACCATCTAGAAATTGAACCGGTTTGCCGAGGAGTTCAGAAAGTTTATCTGCGACTGGCTGGAGAGAATACTTCGGTGTGATCTTCCCATTCGGGCGCCCGAGATGGCTCATCAGGATGACCGCTCCACCATTATCAAGGATGTGGTTGATCGTAGGAAGCGCAGCGCTGATGCGTTGGGGATTGGTAATCGCACCAGTCGCCTTGTCTTGTGGAACATTAAAATCAACGCGGATCAGGCAGCGTTTGCCGGCGACGTCCATGTCACGGAGAGACTTTTTCATTTGGAACTTACTGAAGTGAATTTAGCACCGAGGACAAGGGATGTTCCTCCCGGCAGCTGAAACTAAAATCTCCCTTGCGACCGGATTGACGGAGTGGTCGCAAGGGATGATTTTTTAATTAGGCGATGACGAGCTTGAGCAGATCCACACAGCGGTTGCTGTAGCCCCATTCGTTATCATACCAGCTCACGAGTTTGAAGAACTTGCTATTCAGCTCGATTCCGGATCCCGCATCAAAAATGCTGGAGCGCGTGTCGTGGATGAAATCACTGGAGACGACTTCGTCGGACGTGTAACCAAGGATTCCTTTGAGGTATGTCTCAGATGCTTTTTTCATCGCGGCGCAGATCTCCGCGTACGAGGTTTCCTTAACGGTTTTCACCGTAAGATCGACCACCGAGACGGTGGGCGTTGGAACGCGGAACGACATACCCGTGAGCTTGCCTTTGACTTCGGGACAAACCAGAGCGACCGCCTTGGCAGCACCGGTCGTGGATGGGATGATATTGATCGCCGCAGAACGCCCTCCCTTCCAATCCTTTTTGGATGGGCCGTCAACCGTCTTCTGTGTGGCGGTGTAGCTGTGCACCGTGGTCATGAGGCCTTCGTCGATGCCGAATCCTTCCTTCAGGAGCACATGAACGACAGGTGCGAGACAATTGGTCGTGCAGCTTGCATTCGAGATAATGTGGTGTTTCTCGGCATCGTATTTGTCGTGGTTCACGCCCATGACAAGCGTGACATCTTCGCCCTTAGCTGGCGCGGAGATGATGACTTTTTTCGCTCCCGCTTCAATGTGGCCTTTAGCTTTGGCCGCGTCAGTAAACAAACCGGTGCACTCGATCACGATGTCGACGCCCAGTTCGCCCCATGGCAGCGCTGAGGGGCCTTCGCGCACCGCCAAACACTTGATCGTCTGACCATTCACGAGGAGAAGATCATCCTCTTCCAAAGAAGGATCGGATTTAGCGCTCGAGACATCTCCGGAGAATTTCCCCTGGATTGAGTCGTATTTGACAAGGTATGCGAGGTTGTCTGCGGGCACGAGGTCATTCACTGCAACGACTTCCACATCTTTTCCCAATAGCCCTTGCTCTGCGATTGCACGAAAGACCAATCTCCCAATGCGCCCGAATCCATTAATGCCGATTTTTACCATAATTTTGTTTTTGTTGGTTACGAATTTTTCAACCGATTAGAGTAAATCCTGCCTCAGAATGGCCGTCAACTTCCAATCGGAATTGCAGCTTCGGAGATTTGCGCCGAGTCAAACCCGCTGCCTTCGAGCCTGGGCGCGCATCGATTCATCGAGAATGTCTCGCGCGGCTTCCTCGTGCGATCGACCCGAGGAATCCACGCGGAAATCACAAGCAGATTCATAGAGTCCCAACCGGGATGCCAGCAGTTGATCAAAGGTTGCCCGGGGGTCAGCGGTCTGGAGTAGCGGCCGCCGTTGATTGCGGGACACACGCTCAAAAAGTAAGTCCGGGGAAGAATCCAACCATCCGACGATTCCTACCTCGTGCAAAACCGGAAGATTCTGCGGCCGGGTAACGATCCCCCCGCCCGTCGCCAAAACGATACCACAAACCCCGATGAGATCAGCAAGAACATGCGACTCGACTTCCCGAAACCCCACTTCTCCGCGCTCCACGAACAAGTCAGGGATCGACATTCCCACTTTATCTGCGATCAGGTCGTCTGTATCGACAAAACGGTGACCGATGAGCTGAGCGAGACGGCGGCCAACGGAAGATTTTCCGGAGCCCATAAATCCAATGAGAACAATATTCGGGAACACGCACTCAATCTAAGCGCGAGACATTGCGCGCACGCGAACCTTTTTCATCCTCGAAGAGTTCATATTCGACATTTTCACCCTCCTTCAGCGTGCGAAATCCATTAATCTGGACCTCTGAGTAATGGACAAAAATGTCCGAACCCACAAGGGGATCGACGATAAAGCCAAACCCTTTCTTGTCATTAAACCACTTTACTGTGCCTCGCGCCATGGGATACGGATGTTTACAAATTCGAGTGCGATTTGTTTGATTTAAGAAATTGGGATGTCAGCGATTTCTCGTCAACGGGTTATTCGCTACAAAATTTTTGCAATTCAGAATATAGGAATGCCAATGAAACAAACGCCGATAGTGGGAGTAGTGATGGGGAGCAAATCCGATTGGGAGACGATGCGGGCGACATGCGAAACATTGGAAGCAATTGGCGTGCCATACGAACGCAGGGTCGTGTCTGCACACCGCACGCCTGATCTCCTCGTGCGTTACGCCAAAACCGCCGAAAAACGCGGACTCCGCGCAATCATCGCGGGCGCAGGAGGGGCCGCGCATTTACCAGGCATGTTGGCAGCACACACGCCGGTGCCCATCCTCGGGGTGCCAGTCGAGAGCCGGGTGCTGCGCGGAATTGATTCGCTGCTGTCCATTGTGCAAATGCCTGCGGGAATTCCAGTGGCGACGTTTGCTATTGGAATTGCCGGAGCAAAAAATGCCGCGCTTTTTGCTGCAGCCCTGTTGGCTCCCAATGATGCAGCCATCGCAAGCGCGCTACGGCAATTCCGCAAGAAACAAACAGCGGAGGCTCTCGCAAGCAAACTCGACTGACTGGGCTGACCTCGCCCGAAACACCGCTATGAAAACCCTAACCTTCCCGATGACGGGCGAGGAACCGTCACCCGACCGGGCATCCGCCGCCGCGCGAATTCTCAGCGAGG
>JBGSMR010000437.1:0-4701 GCA_041740065.1 Chthoniobacterales bacterium | reverse complement strand
TTCCCACCATGCCGCACTTCGAGTGCTGCGATCGGCGTGGCGCGTCCGCCTAGGCCGGGCTCTGTGAAATCGCCTTCAAACCATTTTTTCCAAGACCCTGGACGGCCTTCCGGGTCATCGCTGATCGCCATGCGGAGAATGCCTTGTTCTTGGAAAAAGCAAAAATACCGCTTTGACGCGGGATCCAATACGATGCAGTGGTCACCAGCGCCGGACCACTCCGCTTTCTCCGGCTTCGGTTTTTCGGCGGTGATGATCTTCCCATCCTTCTTCCAGGTGCGTCCTCCGTCTTCAGAGCTACACCGGGCGATCGATTTGTATGCGATGAATGTGGATTCAGGATTTGCGGGGAAGTGATGGTCTTCAGCGTGGTAAAAACCCAGCAGTCGATCCCCCATTTGTGGGAAAATCGAGTAAAGCCAGGCACCCCCGTTGTCAAAGTCGCGGACGCCTCCTTTAAAAATAATGCTGCGAGCATTGGCCTGGCCGGAAAGGTCCTTCCCCTCGCTCCGATACGATTCGACGCCTGGCCAGTAGACGGTCAATCTTCCCTGATGGCGATAGGCAGTAATGTGGCCATCTGGCGAATACGCGTAGATCGGCAGCTCCGGCTCCGGCGGCGGCACAATATCAACGGTATCACTCACGCTGAATTCCTGCCCTCGTAGTGCCGTAGCGGTGAATAGCAAGCAGGCCATGGCTAGCTGTTTCAAATCAAAATGCCTTTCTGAATAAAAACATGTGACAGATTAGAAGAGCAAACGGGGACAGGCAAAGGGAAATCGAGAGGCCGCATACCCATCCGGAAGTCGCCGAATTTGTCCTCGATGCTGTTCGCTGGGGGAATCAGAACCCTTCGAGTTGCCACCGGAGCAGATGCCAGGATCCGCCAAGAATCGTGGGAATCGTCCACCGAGTTGCGCGCTGCACCGGCATCCAAGGGCTGGCGCGTAATGCCTTTGGGAAGCGCTTGGCCTGATCTTCGCTGGTGGTGCTGGCTTGACAATTGTTCAGATAATGAGATGCATTCTCACTATTATGAGACGCTCTACCTTGGTTTTTTCGTGGGTTTTCGCAATCAGCGCCTTCTGCATGGGAACCGGATTTGCTCAAATTGTGTCGATGGAAAAAGTGGTCATCGCGTTAAAGCCCGACAAAGACCCGGACCGCATGCTCGCCGAGCGTCAAGCGCTGGCTGAGGTGCTCGGTCGGGAATTTGGCAAGCCGGTGGAGGTGATCGTGCCGACGTCCGCTGCGGTGATTACCGAGGGATTGAAGAATGGAACTATCGATTTGGCGCACGTCAGCGCCACTGAGACCGTGACGATCCGCGATGCGGGGGCAGGAGATGTCCTGCTTGCCGGTGAGCGCGACGGGGTTCCAAGCTACAAGAGCTATTGGGTGTCGCTGGCCGAAAAACCTTACAATTCTGTCGAGGATCTGCGCGGAAAGACCATCGCTTTCAGCAGTCGCACCAGCACGTCCGGTTACCTGATTCCGATGGTGGATCTGCTGGATCGCGGACTGATAACCGGGGCGGACGCGGAGGAATTCTTCGGGAAAGGCAATGTCGTCTTTGGGTCTGGCTATGTTTCGGCCGTAGAGCGCGTCCTCCGGGGAGAAGTGGAGGCGGCAGCGGTAAGCTACTATGTTCTCGACGAGGGAAATTACCTCACGGACGACCAGCGCAAATTGCTGAAAAAAGTGACGGAACAAGGTCCGGTGCCGACCCATGTGATCGCCGTTTCTTCGCAAGTCTCTCCCGAGGATCGAACAATTCTCAAAACGGGATTAATGAATCTAAAAAACTCAGCGACTGAGACGAGCAACGCCATTTTTTCGGCAGACCTGATTGAAGTCGACGCCGACGCGCACCTCGCTCCGGTTGAGAAGGCGCTCACTTTGTTAGGTCAGCGGAAGTAATGCCCTGCTGCGCTTTTTTATGTCCGCCCTCGATCAACCTCTGGAGCCCCCGCATGTCGCGTTGCGCGACCTGCGTGTGCAACGTGGCACCCGGGATCTTGTGCGCGGGCTGAATCTGGACATCCCCCGCGGATCCTTCGTCTGCATAGTCGGCCCCTCCGGCGCAGGAAAGACGAGTTTTCTCTCGTGCCTTGCCGGATTGATCCCGACCGGAAGCGGCGCGATCACCTATCGCTGCCTTCAACAATGTGATCATGCCCCGATCGGGTTTCAGACGCGGATGGGGTTGGTTTTTCAACACCTCCGGCTGTCACAGAATGCATCCGTGCTCACCAATGTGCTGTGTGGTGTGTTGGGTCATGCGCCATGGTGGAAGACGCTATTTGGCTTCTCAAATGCCGATAAATCCCGCGCTCGGGCGCTGCTCAGAGATTTTGAACTTGAGGCCTACGCGCGAGTGCCGGTCGCAAAGATTTCTGGCGGAGAAAAACAACGCACTGCGATCTGTCGGGCGTTGATGCAGGAGCCAGAGGTGTTGTTGGCTGATGAGCCTGTATCCAGCTTGGATGCACGGCTTGCAAACGCCGTGCTCACCCGATTTAAAGCCGAGACAAAACTGCACCAGCGTACGGTTTTCTGTGTCCTCCACGATCCCGACTTGGTTGATCAATTTGCGGATGTTTCCGTGCGACTGGACAAGCTATGTCCGGAAGCGTGGCGAGTGGATCATCATCGCCCGTGAGCGCGCCCAGCACTCCCAGCGGCGGACCTGGACATGATTACCGCCCGACGCCGATTAATACATTTTCGGTCACGCTCGTGTTGTTTTTGATTGCGGTTGTCTTTTCGTTGCCTGCGGCGCGTGGATCGGGGCGAGACTTGGATTATTTTGGGAATTTCCGGGGCTTTCTTCAGCGATTTTTCCCTCCCAATTTTGTAGATTGGCGACCGCTCGGCGACGCTTTGATTGAAACCTTCCAAATGGCGGTGCTGGCGACAATTGTGGCCACACTCATTTCGATCCCCGTTGCCATTGCTGCATCCAATAACATCGCACCTGCTCCGGTCGTGCGGGCAGCTCGGTTTATTCTCGTTTGTATTCGTTCTATACCCGGTCTCATTTGGGCGTTGCTCGCTGTCGCGGTGTGTGGAGCAAATCCACTCGCGGGTATTGTAGGGCTCTCGCTCTACAGCGTCGGGTACCTCGGGAAATTTTTCAGCGATGCCTTCGAGTCTGTCGATAAGGGAGTTGCGGAGGCACTTCGTGCGTCCGGTGCAGATTTCATCCAGGGTTTTCAATTCGGTATCTGGCCCCACGCCAAACCCTTCATTTGGAGCCAAACGCTGTGGATGCTCGAATACAACATCCGGAGCGCCTCAATCATCGGATATGTGGGTGCTGGCGGCATCGGCATCTGGTTGCACACGTACCAGGAACTGGGCCAATGGGATCGGTTCTGCGCCGTCCTTTGCTGCATCCTTGCGATTGTTCTCGTCCTCGACTACGTCGGTGAGCGGATCCGAAAGCAGTTTGCACCGATCTGAAAGCACCCAAAAAAAACAGACAGTCACGAGCGGGATGGCTCGTTGACATTCCGCTTCCAGTCAACGAAATATGTTGCGCCCGGCGATAGTTTTCGGCCCACTTTACATCAAGCAGTCATGGAATCACCGCACATCAGCCTCTCCGCACATCCTCACGTCCTCAATTTGGTCGCTTACGAGCCGGGCAAGCCGGTAGATGAGCTTGCAAGGGAGATGGGGCTTGAACCCGGTGATATTATCAAGCTTGCATCGAATGAAAATCCGCTTGGCCCGTCACCGCTTGCGCTTGCTGCGATGCGCGATGCGCTCGAGCGGGCGCATTATTACCCGGACGGCGGTGGCTGGGCGTTGCGAAATGCCATCGCTGAACGCTTGGATGTCGCACGGGAAAATGTGATCCTCGGCAATGGATCAAATGAAATCATTGAATTTCTCGGTCATGCCTTCCTGAAGCCCGGATGTGAAGTGGTCACGGCCCAGCACGCCTTCGCGGTTTACACCTTGATGGCGCAGTTGTTTGGGGCGACGACCGTGCGCGTGGCTGATCCGGGTTACCGTCATGACCTCCCTGCCATGCTCGCTGCCATCACGCCGAACACGCGGCAGGTATTTATCGCCAATCCAAACAACCCGACTGGCACGATGGTCGAGCAGGACGAGATTGATGCCTATATGGACCAGGTCCCGGACCATGTGATTACCGTATTCGACGAAGCCTACTACGAATTTTTGGAAACTCCTCCGGATGTGATGAAGTTTGTGCGCGAGGGAAGAAACGTCGTCGTGATGCGGACGTTCTCTAAAATTCAGGGCCTTGCTGCACTGCGGATCGGTTACGGAGTCGCTCCTGCTGCTCTAGCGGCGACTTTGCAACGGACTCGGCAGCCATTTAATGCAAATGCCATTGCCCAGGCGGGAGCCCTCGCCGGGCTTGCTGACACGGCGCACATGCAGCAAACCCGGGGCCTCACCACGGAGGGAAGGAACTTTTTCCAATCGACGTTTGCTGCGATGGATCTGGAATTCGTTCCGAGCCACGCAAACTTTGTTCTTGTTCACGTCGGTGACGGCGATGCGGTTTTTCAAGCACTGCTGCGGCAGGGCATCATTGTGCGTGCCATGCGCAGCTACGGCCTACCTTCTTGGATCCGGGTTTCCGTCGGAACGATGGAACAAAATCGGCGCTTTATTGCTGCGCTCCCTGAAGTCTTGGCTGGTATTCCTTTGGCAGCC
>JBGSMR010000398.1:0-6669 GCA_041740065.1 Chthoniobacterales bacterium | reverse complement strand
CGGCCTTTGGCATTAAATGCGGCGCGGAAGGCAGGAGTTTTTAATTTCCATAGAATTTTGGATGGAATGCCACCCCCCAAATAGACGCCGCCCGTCGCCATTGCTTTGAGCGCGAAGTTCGCAGCTTCATGGGCGAGGCATTCGCTGAATATGTCGAGTGCTTGAACGCAAAGTTGGCACTTGGCGGTCTTGGCAAAGGATGTGATTACCTTCGCCGGTTGATCAACTTTCATGGCCGCAGAAACTTCTGGAAGCTCTGGAGTACTGCCGGTGTCACGAAGGAATTCGTAGATGTTATTAAATCCCAATCCCGAAACTACGCGCTCGACGCTGACATGCCCGAATCGGGCCTGTAGGTATGCCAGCAGCTGAACCTCTATCGCCGAACGCGGCGCGAAGTCAGAGTGTCCTCCTTCGCAAGCCCAGACGCGGTGCTGTCTTCCATCCCAGAAAAGTCCACCTTCTCCGAGCCCAGTGCCTGGAGATACCACGCAGCGGTTGCCTTCCGCTGCAACAAATCCCGGCTGGATTGTCTCGAACTCGGATTCCTCCAGCGCGCTGATCCCGTAGGCATTGGCTGCGAGATCATTGAGGAGGTAAACGTTGGTCGTCTTAAGATCGTTGATGAGTGAGTATCCGTCCACGGGCCAACGCAAATTCGTGGGCTGTGACCGTTTGTCCCTCACGGGACCAGGAACGCCAAAACACGCCGCGTCGATCGGTGCATCGGTCTTATGAAGAAATTTCACGACGATCGCGTTCAGGCTTTCGAACTCTGCGCTTGGGTAGCGCTTATTGCGAAGTATCTCCAGCTTTCCGGATCTTCCCAGAGAGTAGAGAGCAAGGTTAGTTTTTGTTCCGCCGATATCTCCTGCGAGAATAATTCGGTCAGTGCGGGGGGTAGCGGATGCCATTGTCAGGGGATGAGCTAACTATCGATTGTTGGGTAGTGGTGCCATGCGTGACCGTCGCGGGCGAGCAAGTCGTCAGCGGCTTTGGGGCCCCAACTGCCTGCCTCGTAATTTGGAAAATCCCGCGCGGGCAAGGCTTGCCAGACGTCCAGGATCGGATTGACGATGCGCCAAGAGGCGTCCACGGAGTCGTATCGATGGAAGAGCGACGTCTCCCCAATCATGCAGTCATAGAGCAGGGTTTCATAGCCGGTGGCTGCGGTTGATTCTCCAAATTCACTGTAGTTAAAATTCAAAGGGACGTTTGAAATAGAGATTTTCGGTCCTGGACGTTTGGCATGGATGTCGAGCGTGATGCCCTCTTCTGGCTGGATGTGGAGCACTAGGCGGTTGGGTGGAATCTTTTGTTCGGTCTCTGTGCCGAATAGAAGCAGTGGTGCCCGCCGGAACCCGATGATTACTTCAGTGGTCCGGGCGGCAAGGCGCTTGCCGGAGCGGATATAGAATGGAACTTCTGCCCAGCGCCAGTTTTCGACGAAAAGCTTGAGTGCTACAAATGTTTCCGTGTTGGAGTGGGGATTGACATCCGGCTCAGTGCGATAAGCGGGGACGTGTTTGCCGTCGATGTTGCCGGCAGCGTATTGGCCTCGAACGGTATTTTCGATGACCTCTTCTGGCTCCATGGGACGAATTGCTTCGAGGACTTTGACCTTCTCGTTGCGCACGGCATCTCCCGTGACGGAACTCGGGGGCTCCATAGCGATGAGCGAAAGCACGGATAATATATGGTTCTGAACCATGTCGCGCAAGACGCCTGAATGGTCGTAATACCCTCCGCGCATCTCGACCCCAAGCTCTTCGGCAACCGTGATTTGGACGTATTCGATGTATCGGCGGTTCCAAGTGGGTTCAAATACCGAATTCCCAAACCGGAAGACCATGATGTTTTGCACGGTTTCTTTGCCGAGATAATGGTCGATGCGATAAATCTGAGACTCGTGTAACGACTTTCCGAGTTCGGCATTGAGCGCGCGAGCACTGTCAAGGTCTCTACCAAAAGGCTTCTCGACAATGACACGCCGCCAGTCCTCGGGCTCCTCCGTCGTGAGGCCTGCTTGTCCGAGTTGATCGGCCACCGTCGCGAACAAGGTGGGGGTGATTGCGAGATAGAAAAGAATGTTCTTAGGAACACTCCAAGCTTGCTGGGCTTCGCCAATTTTGGCTTTCAGCGTTTGAAACGTGGCGGGGTCATTGAAATCACCGTTGACGTAGTACATCCGCTTGCTGAAGTCATCCCAGACATCCGAGTCGAAGGGACGAGTCGCAAATTCCTTGATATCTGCAGTCGCCTTTTCGCGGAAGTACATGTCATCACCAGGAGTCGATGCGCAGCCAACAACTGCAAAATTTTCAGGAAGTAGCTTGAGTGATTTTAGATTATATAGCGCCGGCAGGAGCTTGCGTTTCGTGAGATCGCCAGATGCTCCAAAAATAACAATAACACAAGGGTCTCCGGGGCAGTCGTGACCAGTGAGAGGCAGGTTTTGCGACATAATGAGAATGAGGTTAGCAAAACCTCCGGGCAAGTCAGCAATCGAATTACAAATTATCCGCCACGGCGGGAGGCGATAAAAGCTTGGAGGCACGCTTTCATTTCTGCTGCCTGTGGGGCATAAGGAAGTTCGCCAATTCGGTTGGTGGTTTCGCCGGGGTCACTTGCTAAATCAAACAGCACATCGGGTCCCCATTCTCCAAATGTCAGGTATTTGAGGTTGCCGCGCTTGAGCATAAATTGATCTGCTTCGTGTTGAGAAAATGTATCATTCTGCCAACGTACGGCGTCGCCACGGAGTAGAGGTAAGAGGCTTCGGCCATCCAAATCTTCCGGGGCTGAGAAATCTGCGAGATCACAAAGGGTGGGGAATAGATCCACGAGGTTTACGTTCTCACGGCGTTTGGCTGCGGCGAACCGGTGAGGGGATCGGATGAAAAATGGCACCCGCACACTGCCTTCAAAAAATTTTCGTTTCCCCCAAAGTGCATGCTCACCCAGCATCTCGCCGTGATCGGCAATGAAGATAATTGTCCAGTCGTCCAAATCCTGGCCGTGGTCTTCCATCGCACGAACCACGCGGCCAAACTCGCTGTCCGCCTGCTCTGCGAGGGAATAGTAGGCCGCGGTCGCTTTTCTAATTTCGTCCCCGCTGACGTCTGCGCCGCACGGCAGTGCCCCCGCCCCAAGAACTGGGTGAGAGTCGGCCTCCTCCTGCGTACGGGCATGAATCCGATCTTTGTAATACTTCACCCGCTCGGGATCGGCGAGGAAGGGAAAGTGTGGTTGCTGGAGGCTTACCAGCAGCAGCGCAGGCGGAAGCGGCGAGTGGTCGCGCTGGTACATGCCGCCAAAATGCATCTGCATCCACGCAATGGTGCCATCCACCGTATATCGATCTTGGATTGTCGTTGGAGCTAACCCGTGTCCGGCCTGATGCAGCTCTGATGCCCCTCGCCACTTTAATCGCCCGATTTGACCTCGGGATTTATTTGCAGGCGTCGCTGGCCAGTTGACTGCACATTCACCGCCTATGCGCTGCATCCACCCTTGCATTTGATCCGGGCCTCGGTGGTGTAACTTGCCGAATGCGACGGTGAGGTATCCATTCTCACTGAACTCCCGGGAAAACGTCGGGGATTGTGGTGCGATGTCATCACCAAAATATTCACAGCCGATGTGCAGGGGGTATTTTCCGGTGGCGAGGCACTGCCGCGCGGGCACGCAGACGGGCGAAGGAGTGTAGGTATTGTCAAAAATAACTGCATCGCGTGCCAGCCTGTCGAGATGGGGCGTGCGGCAGACGGGATTGCCCATAAATCCCGGCAGGTCAAAGCGGAACTCATCCGCCATTAAAATTAAAATGTTGGGCGGTGACTTCGAGTTCATACAGGAATGAGCAGTGTTCAGTCCAAAAGGCGCAAGTCTACGGTGACCGAGCGCGGTTGCATTCCTCGGCAATCGGGAGTGTCTAAGGGAGTCGCAGTCTTCTTGCTGGGATGGAACGAGATATCCCCCTGCGACATGCGATATTTCTTAAGTGTTTTTTTGGTGCCTTTGGCCGTGACGGTGATGTCCAGTGGCAGATGGGGTGGGATGCCCGGGTGCATGCACGGGTATAGACAACTTCTCCGGTAGCGCAGTCCGGAGATCAGCAATCCATCGGCTTTCCCGAGCGGCTTGAGCAGTCGGCCCTGAACGTAGATATCATGGATTGCCGTGAATGCAGGGGTCATTGCAAATTCGATCCGATGCATCGAGGTATCCACAAAACGGCTGGTCGAGCCGCCCTCGGTGGGTGTCTCGCACAGGAGTGGCCAGCTCTCGTGAGCTTTGCGAATGGTCAGTGTCGCATCTGCTTTTCCCATTTTGAGCAATACCGGGAACCGCCAGTCGAGGATTTGCTCGTAAACATTGAATTCCAGCGGGCACCCTTCTTTTGCTAACGATTTTATCATGGATTGCAGGTCTTCGCGAAGATAAGAAGGCAAAAAGAAACGATCATGGAGGTCTAGATCGAAGTGCTGGAGAGGACCCCTAACGGGCCGGCAAAGACACGTTGCGGCGATGCATTCCCAGAGGAGAGCGATGGCCGACATCCAATCTGCACGGGGCAACGATTCGACGGCGCGAAATTCGATGAGCCCGAGCATTCCGCCCGGCCAGCCTGGATTCCAGAATTTATCGAAGCTGATCTCCGAGCGGTGTGCGTTACCTGTCACATCGGTGTGCAGGTGGCGGAGCGTCTCGTTGATGAGAGATCGATGATCACCCTCCGCAAGAGACTCCAAAAAATGATAGCCCATTTCGACATCAAACAATTCCTTGGAACTCTCATCGGGGCGGGGTGCTTGCGACGACGCGCCGACGTAGGACCCTGTGAATGCATACGCTAACGACGGATGTTTTTGCCAAAACCGGAGGATGGATGTCAGCCACGCGGGACGAATGAAAAAGGGATTTGTATCGACGGTGGGTCCCCCCCAGAGCAGATGGTTGCCGCCACCCGTGCCGGCAGGGTAATCGCCAGCGGGTTCTTTCCACGAGCGAAGTCCCACAGCTTCGGCTGCCGCGGTGACTTCCGCGATCCAAAAGTCGTAATCTGTCCATCCGCTGCACACGGGCAGGTTGACTTCGAGGACGCCCGGGTCTGCTGTAAGTCCAAGTGTGACCCACTCCTGCAGCTCATCCTGCGGCACATATCCCTGGAGTTGGTATTTCCCGATGCTTGCAGCTTTGATTGCGTCACCAACTGCCTGCGCCAACTCGGCAAATGCGTGTTGAAGCAGAGGTGGAAAAAAGATGTCCAGCCGGCCGCTGTGCAACTCCAGCACCAATGCCCTGCGTGGTACTTCCTCTGGCAGAAGGTAAAGCGGGAGTCGCAGGCCGGCAGGCCCTTCGGCTTCGCTAAGGACGCACTGGGATTTTCGAAGTGGCCATTTGGCGGATGTCCAAATGCTGTCCTCATGGTCCAGCGGTAGGACCCGGACCACGTTTTCAGATTTGGCTTTTTCAATGAACGGGAGCCATGGACCGCGCACTCCGAGCGCTGACCGGAGGTAATCGCAAAAGAGCTCAATCGAATCTTCCGTGGCTGGCGTACGACCTGGAGTGGCAGCAAACAAGCGGGCCCCGTCGCGGCGCTTGATCATGCGCAACGCCCAGCGGGGATTTACCTCTCCCGGGTATTTCTTCCCTGGGCTGAAAAAGACAACGCCTCCGCGCATCGCGCGCTTTAGCAAGACGTTGGCCATACGTTCGGCGTAACGCAACTTCGTCGGGCCTACTGCGGAAAACGACCATTCGCTTCCGGACGGATGGATCGGCACGTACGTCGGCTCTCCGCCGAGCGTCATCTGCACGCCGTGCCGAGCAAAAGTTTCTTGGGTCCAGGTTGCAGCGCGGGAATTTTTAGTGGCCATATGCGGGTGCGATTTATTGTTCCTTAGGTGTGATAGCGAGGATGCTTTCCAAATGGCTTCCGATGGTCTTTTTTCCGAAATAATGACCGTCAACAGGTGCAATATCTGCGGGAGTGATTCCTACAGCCGCCGTGATAAAATGGTGGTCACAAAGAATTCCGTTGGTTGGATCGAGACCAATCCATCCTGGCCCGGGGAGAAATGCTTCCACCCATGCGTGTAGGGCGCCGGCTGCCCGGCGGTCCGCCACATCAAACTCCGGCGGCTCCCATAGAAACCCGCTGGCGAGACGCGCCGCAATGCCGTGATGCCGGAGCACTTCTGCAAAAAGCACCGCAAAATCTCGGCAAGCACCGCTCTCTTTGGCCAGGGTCTCCTCTGCGGTCCAAGCGTCGCCTTCGTCGCGGCGTTCATATTGAAAGTTCTCAAAAATCCACTGGTTCAGAGTGATGAGTCCTTCGACCGTGGGAACCGGAGACCCTGGCTGCAACTCCGCTGGCAGCTTGATCCCTTCCTTACGATGCAGAAAAGGCTCTAGAACTGCCTGTTCGACCGGCTGGTAATCGAACGGAATGCGCAGGGCCCGAGAATCGAGCAAAAAGTGAAAGGGATTTCTTTCCTGTAATTCGAGATCGATTTCCAGCGTGTAGGGCAGGACGGAGAGTTTTTCCGGATAGAAGCAGTTTGCCGTAACATTATCAAAGAGATCGCGCCGGTATTGGACGTCTGCGGTCGGATGCGTTTTGAATGCAATACGTTCCACTCGGCCAAATAAATCTGCTCG
>JBGSMR010000384.1:0-8586 GCA_041740065.1 Chthoniobacterales bacterium | reverse complement strand
CTCGTCAGATGCTCGGTGGTTGTTACCTTTCCTGAGATGTCCGATGAGCTAAATATTTTCCGCGGGTTATTGTGCGATCTTGGTGATTATGTTCGAAATGCGGTGATTTCCGGTCGGGGTGATGTGGATAGCATGGCGTCTGTGGCCCACGAGAGCGCAGCGGATACCATCTATGCAGTTGACAAACTGAGCGAAGAAGCAATTTCGGATTGGTTTGGAGAACGTTGGCCGGCAACCGAACCGGTGGAGTTGGTTATGGAGGGGATTGCAGATGACCAGCCCCTTTGTTTTCCCCGTCATACCGACCCGTTAGATACGAAATGGAAATGCATTTTAGATCCTATCGATGGAACCCGAGGGTTGATGTATGACAAGCGTTCAGCTTGGTCTCTTGCCGGACTTGCTCCCCAATTGGGGCCGACTACAGGATTGTCGGATATCTGTGTCGCCTGCATGACCGAACTTCCAACTACCAAGCAGTGGAGAGCCGATCAAGTGAGTGCTGTGCGTGGTGGAGGATTGATCAGCGAGGCCGTTAATGTGCTCGATAGCTCCCGAACACCGTTGATATTGAGGGCGTCACAGGCGGAGCGGTTTGAGCATGGATTTTCATCCTTGGCGAAATATTTTCCTGAGGGACGTACGTTGACGGCGCAAGTCGAGGAACTGCTGTGGGACCGTATTATTGGCCTTGGAAAGCATGGCTCACCAACAATCTTTGACGACCAATACATTTGTACAGGGGGCCAGTTTTATGAACTCATGGTAGGGCATGATCGGATGATTGGGGATATTCGCCCGCTGGTGTTCCGGTGCTTGGATTTAGAATCATCGCTAGTTTGTCATCCTTACGACGCTGCCTGCTGGCTGCTGCTTGAAGAGGCAGGTGTGATTTACGAAGCTCCCTTTGGTGGCTTTCCGGATGCTCCGTTGGATACGACATCCGCCGTGGCCTGGGTAGCTTTTGCAAATCCCCGCTTGGCGGAAATTGCTCGTCCTGTTTTTCAAGATATTCTGAGGCAGTTGTTGGCGTGATGCTTGATAAACAAAGAATTCTCGCATGGTTCGCAACGTTTCTTACTCGACTGGTCTTTCTCACTGTGCGTTTGCGCTTAAGAGATGACAGTGGTGTCCTAACGAAGCCTGCGGAGTTTCCGATGATTATAGCCTTTTGGCACAACCGAATCATCGCAATCACTCTTGCTTTCCTCCGGAGCTACCCTTCTGGACGCAAAGGGGTCAGCGTCTTGACCAGTCCCAGCAAAGACGGTGAGATTCTTGCGCAAGTGATGGCAAACTTTGGAATGGGTGCGATCCGCGGATCCAGTTCCAGACGAGGGTCCCGCGCCTTACTTGAGTGTGCAAAGCATCTTGAAAGTGGAGCCGATCTTGCGGTTACGCCGGACGGCCCAAAGGGTCCTCGGTATCAACTGGGCCCGGGACTGATCCTCCTAGCGCAAAAGACAGGTGCGCGGATTGTACCGGTGCATGCCAGGTTTCACTGGGCGATCGAGCTGAAAACCTGGGATGGGTTTCGCATACCGCTTCCGTTTTCGCGGGTGGACGTTACCATCGCAGGCTGCGAAGTCATCCCGCCAACTCCGGACGACAGCAAATTTGAACTCGAACGCCAACGCATCGAATCCATCCTTCGAAATGAAATTGATTAACGGAACCGAAATCGCGAAATCTGTTCATGCCGAGTCTGCCGCTCGCGTGGATCTTTTAAAAAAGAAAGGGATTACTCCCGGCCTCGCTGTCGTTTTGATTGGCACCGATCCTGCGTCGCTCGCCTATGTGCGCGCGAAGGACAAGCGCGCCGCTGAATTGGGTATATTTTCGAAAAAACTCGAACTTCCGTCGACGACGACGCAAGCCGAAGTTTTGGCAGTAGTACGCGAATTGAATGCAGATCCGACAATTCACGGAATCCTCGTTCAGTCGCCTCCTCCGCCACATATTGATGAAGCCGCGATCGTAAGGGAGATCGATCCTGCGAAGGATGTAGATGGATTTCACCCGGTTAACGTCGCAAAATTGGCGATGGATGATCCCAGCGGATTTGTGCCCTGCACTCCACTGGGATGCATCCGACTCCTTGCCGAGAGTGGAATAAAGACGTCCGGTGCTCGTGCGGTAGTTCTCGGTCGCAGCATGATCGTCGGCAAACCCATGGCCCTCTTACTCATGGCGCGTGGAGCAGGTGGCGATGCCACAGTGACGGTAGTGCATTCGCGGTCCCGCGATATTGCCGCCCTGACGCGTGAGGCAGACATCGTGATTGCTGCTATTGGAAAACCCGGATTTGTGACAGCTGATATGGTTCGCGAAGGGGCTGTGGTCATCGATGTCGGAATCAATCGGGTCGATGATCCCAGTGCTGCAAAAGGCTATCGGCTGGTTGGGGATGTGGATTTTAATTCTGTCGCGCCAAAGTGCGCGGCCATTACTCCCGTGCCGGGAGGCGTGGGGCCGATGACCATCGCGATGCTTATGGCCAATACGATTAGTGCGTGTGAACGATCCCAATTGCAATGATCCGAAGTAGTTGGCTCGATTTCCGCTTCTTCTTTCGATGATGAATCTTTTTCGATGGCCCTTGCACTGGCAAGTTCTCAGTGCACTTATTCTGGCATCCATTTGCGGGTTAGCGATCAGTCTTGGTGAGTGGCAAGACACTGGTGGCGCGAGCGCCTTTGTGAACGTGTGCGACTTCATAGGCACGCTTTTCATGAACGCGCTGCGCATGGTTGTCGTGCCGTTGGTGGCGACGTCGATCATCACAGGAATGCTGCAGATGGGCGGCGAGCGCGATTTCGCCCGCCTTGGTATTAAAACGCTCGCATATTATACCTTCTCGGGATTTCTAGCGATTCTCATCGGGCTTCTTGTAGTCAACGTCATGCAACCTGGAAATGTATCGCCCGAAGTTGCATCACAGATTCTTGGGCAGGCCGAGAGTTCCGAGGCGTTTGCTGAAAAAGTAGAGGGTCGGGGAGCAAGTGACCTTGTTGGGATTTTGCTCAGAATGATTCCAACAAATATTTTCGAGACTGCTTCGGACAATACGCAGTTGTTGGGTTTGATCACGTTTGTCCTGCTCTACGGATTTTTTGTCGGCAGGCTGAGTCCGGCGTTAAGAGATCCACAGGCGTCGTTCTGGATCGGTGCCAATCAAGTCATCATGGGGATCACCGAGCTGGTCATACGATTTGCTCCCATCGGTGTATTTGGACTTGTCGCTCCTATTTTGGCTCGCACCGGGTTTTCACTATTTCAGCCCCTACTCTGGTTCTTTCTTACCGTTTTGATTGCGTTGGGACTACATACATTCATTGCATTGGCGCTAGTCATGCGAACGCTAGGAGGGTTTTCCCCATGGCAACACTATCGTGCAATGGCACCGGTGTTGCTTACGGCATTTTCTACAGCCAGTTCGGCCTCGACGTTGCCTGTGACCATGGAAACGGTGGAGAAAGTCAGCGGGGTATCACCGCGAATTTCCAGCTTTACACTACCTCTTGGGGCGACTGTTAACATGGACGGAACGGCCTTGTATGAGTGTGTCGTTGTTCTATTTATTGCTCAGATTTACGGCGTGGTTCAGGGGTTTGAAATCACCATTGCCATGCAAATTCACGTGGTTTTGCTTTCGTTGCTGACTTCTATTGGGGTTGCAGGGATTCCGGCTGCAAGTCTTGTCGCGATCACGGTAATCCTTGGTGCGGTGGGCTTGCCGATCGAAGCAATTGGAATCGTGTGGGTGACCGACCGCCTGCTGGACATGTGCCGGACCGCCGTCAATGTGTTCAGCGACACCGTAGGTGCTACGATTATTGCTCGCAGTGAGGGTGAGTCCGTTTACCTGGTCGCTAAGGGCTGACTAGACGAGATTTCCGCCGCCTTTGGGAATCTGTCAAGAATTCTGCCTGAGCGTCAAATGGAAGTTCTCCTTCGCGGAGCACGATTGGCTGATACGTTCCGTGCGCCTGCATAACGCGTGCTTTGACGTTGTCTTTCCAGAACCAAGTAAGAATTTCTTCCACGTGGCTGCGCATGCCTTCTGATACTATGGGAAAGGCGGTCTCGACGCGGCGAAACAAGTTCCGGTGCATCCAATCGGCACTCCCCAGAAGGTAAATGGGATCTCCGGTGTTCTCGAATCGGAAGATACGGCTGTGTTCCAGAAATCGACCGACGATACTGCGCACTTCGATGGTTTCGCTTACCCCTTTGATTCCTGGCCGCAGCGCGCACATCCCGCGGACAAGAAGCCTGATAGGCACTCCTGAGGCGGACGCCCGGTAGAGTGCCTCAATTATCCCTTCATCGATCAGGGAGTTGATTTTGGCATAGATGCCTGCCGGTTTACCCGCGAGTGCGTTCCGCGATTCCTGCTCAATGAGAGCGATGAATCGGTCGTACAAATTGAAGGGCGCGCAGACGAGCTCATTCATCCCTTCAAACTTCGAGATGCCTGTAATCAAATTAAAAAGCTCAGCCAAGTCTTCGGTGATACTTTCTCGGCAGGTGAGCATCCCGATATCGGTGTAGATCCGCGCGGTGGACGGGTGGTAGTTGCCCGTCCCCAGGTGGGCGTATCGTCGGATGCGGTCGCCTTCATTTCGTACCACGAGAATCGCTTTGGCGTGAGTCTTCAGGCCTGCGACTCCGTATACAACATCGACGCCGGCTTCGCGCATCATTCGTGCCCATTTGATATTGGCTGCTTCGTCGAAGCGGGCTTTGAGCTCGATGACGACAGTTACCTGCTTGCCATTTTGGGCGGCGGCGATCAACGAGCGAACAATGGGTGAATCAGAACTGGTTCGGTAAAGTGTTTGTTTGATCGCGAGCACCAGGGGATCCTCTGCAGCTTGCGAGAGGAAATCGACGACTGGTTGAAAGCTGTCGTAAGGATGGTGTAAAAGGATGTCGCCTTTCCGAATGTGGAAAAAAACATCAGCCTCCGTGTCAAGAGAGACCACGGTATTGGGCGTGAATCGTTTGTGCCGCAGATCCGGCCGATCAATCTGCAGCGCCATCGGCATCAGTCGAACAAGATTCAGCGGGCCATCAATCCGAAATACATCCTCATCCTCGAGATTGAACAGCTCAAGGAGTCGATTGACGATATGAGGCGGGCAATGGTGCTCGACTTCCAGGCGGACTGCGGCTCCGCGGTTGACCTTACGGAGCTCTGTTTCGATGGTATGAAGCAGATTTTCCACCTCTTCGTCGTCAAAATACAGATTGCTGTTCCGAGTGATGCGGAATAGATGCGCGCCGCGCACCTTCACGCCTTTAAAAAGTTTGCCGACGTGGTGCTGAATGACATTTCCGAGGAAGACGTAGTCATCTCTGGTTGTTTCGTGAGAGAATTTCACGACACGTGGGAGGATTCGCGGTACTTGCACCACCGCGATATCCGCTTTGAGATCATCTCCTTCGAGTTCGACCACCACGTTCAAACTTTTGTTCAGCAGTTGTGGAAACGGGTGGACCGGATCTATGGCCAGTGGGGTGAGCACCGGATAGACCTGCTTGTGAAAAAAGTCCTCGAAAAAAGCGATCTCGTTTTCTGGCACCTGCGGGTAGGAATGAAAACGAACTCCTTCTGCTTCAAGCTGCGGACGCAGATGATCCCTCCAGCATCGATATTGATCATCGACCAGGTTCCGAACACGGTGGGAAATCCGGTCTAGCACCTCAGTGGCGGTCAAGCCATCCGCACCAGTCTCGTGGGTCTGCGTCTGGCGTTGTTGTTTCAGGCCTGCGACGCGAACTTCGAAAAACTCGTCTAGGTTTGCACTGACGATGCAGAGAAATTTCAGACGCTCAAGCAGGGGATTGGAAGCGTCAATGGCCTGATCCAGCACCCGTTGGTTAAACTCGAGCCAGCTCAGCTCACGGTTGATGAAATTTTGCGGGTCGCGAATATCCTTGCTCGGCATGTCTAAAAAATCCTCCTGTCCCGGCCGGTTAATACTTCGATTCTGAAAGTTCCAGGGAAACGCGATTATACCGTCGGAAATGAATGTCTGCAAATCAGAACACTGAAAATCTGTGGTCCGACGCTTTGCGTAGTTTGCGATACAAAGCTCAGCCAAAGAAAAGGCCGGAACAGCGCTATGCTGTCCCGGCCTTCAAAGGCGTTTAGCCACACATTACTTGGACATTCCAATCGTGCTCGGCGCTGGGGCCGGCTGTTTGGATGCGCAAGCTCCGAGGCTCAACGACGCCGCTGCGATAGCGACTACTGCTGCAATTTTGACAAATTTCATTTGAATATTTCCACTCCTTTCTCCGCTAGTTGCGAAGCCTGATATTCACCATTCTTATAGGGGTTACAACGAAAATCGGTGGTCTACATGACAATTTCCATCGGAGTTCCCCGGTCCAATTTGGCGTAAAGCTCAATGATGTCGTTTGCTCTCAGGCGGATACATCCATGACTGGCGGGCGTTCCGATCAGGGCTTCCTGATTGGTCCCGTGCAAATAGATATACCGTTCGAGAGTATTGGCATTTGAAGGTTCGCAACCATCCAGCCATAGGATGCGCGTGAGAATATGGTCACCTTCTCCCCCTTGAGGTGCGATCTCACCGGTGAGTTGTCGTCCAATAAAGATGGCTCCTGGAGGGGCATCGTCTCCCATCTTTTCAAATATACGGAACCGTCCCACGGGAGTTTTATAGCTTCCTTCTTCTGAGCCGACGCCATATTTGGAGGTAGAAACGGGATATTCTGCCTCGACATAACCACCGCGCAGGATACGCAGCATTTGATCAGAGACAGACACGACGACCTTCAGCGCGGAGTCGGAAATTGCGCACTGGTCAGGATGAGGTTCTTCGCTTACGATTTTCATTCTTAGAATATTATGAGTAGGCAGTATCACGTAGCAATCGTAGGTGCAACAGGCGCCGTCGGACTGGAAATGCTTGATGTCCTCGACCGCAGGGCTTTTCCAGTGTCGGAGCTCACGCTTTTGTCATCCGCAAGATCCGCTGGGAAGAAGATCGCATTTCGAGGCGCGGACATCGTGGTAAAGGAGCTTACGGCCGACTCGTTCGCGGGTGTGGACATTGCTCTTTTCAGCGCAGGTTCGGGCATCTCAAAACAATTCGCTCCCGCAGCGGTTGCCGCCGGTGCTGTCGTGGTGGATAATTCCTCCGCCTTCCGCATGGACGAACAGGTGCCTCTTGTGGTTCCAGAAATCAATGGCAGTGATGTCAAAAATCATCGTGGGATTATTGCCAATCCTAACTGCACGACAGCGATCACATTGATGGGAATCTATCCGCTCCATCAACGGTTCCGGGTGCGACGCATTTTTGCATCAAGCTACCAGGCCGTTTCGGGAGCCGGTGCGCAGGCAATTGACGAGCTCAAAACGCAGGTGGAAGCACTTGCTGCGGGCAGGGCGATCCAGCCATCAGTCTTCGCTCATCAGATCGCATTCAATGTGATTCCTCAGGTCGATAGCTTTCTCGAAAATGGCTACACGAAGGAGGAGATGAAACTCCAGAATGAAGGGCGGCGTATCATGCATCTGTCGATGTTCCGGGCCTCAGTGACCTGCGTTCGTGTGCCTGTCTACCGCGCGCACTCCGTGGCTGTAAGCGCCGAGTTTGAAAAACCGATCAATTTGTCGGAAGCAAAGCATGCCATCGAAGCGTTCCCCGGTATCCGGATCCGCGATAACATTGCGCAAAATCAATACCCCATGCCCCTGGATGTGGCGGGGAAAGATGACTGCGAAATCGGCCGCATGAGACTCGACTGCGCTCTTGATAATGCGATCAGTTTTTGGATTTGTGGAGATCAATTGCTCAAGGGTGCCGCGCTGAATGCGGTTCAAATCGCTGAACTCCTCTAGGCCTCGCGCCTCGCATCGGGAACCGCTAAGCGATGCAAATCCTCATTGTTGACGGTCACAGCGTGATTTTCCAGTGGCCTGAGCTGCGGGGGATGCATGACCGCAAGGGATTTGCTGCGCGCGAAAATTTGGTGCGCCAACTCACGAGATATCAGGACACTTCTGGAGTTACTGTTGCGATCGTTTTTGATGGCAAAGGAACGCACGCGTCCAAAGACATCGAGATTGAGAGCATTCAGGTTTTCTATTCCAAAACCGGCCAGACTGCGGACTCGATTATTGAGCGGCTTGTCGCAAAGTATGCATCCACTCATCAAGTCGTAGTAGCAACGGACGATTTTCTCGAGCGGCAGACGGTGGAGGCATTTGGTGGGCTTTGGATGTCAACGGCTCAGCTTCGAGCCGAATTAACTCGCGCCGATGGTGACCTTGGAGACCACATCCGCCGCCTAAACCGCCGGCGGTAGATCCGCGGCAATTGCGCGTTGGCGGTTTCGCCAAACGGTGGCAGCGCCTTTCATTCTGCTGAGAATATAGTAAACCGTCTGACTGCGCTGCCGAACCAAGTCAGCACCGACGATCTTTGGAACAAAGTCTGCTGGCACGTCTAGAATTTCAGAAACAGTGCTTCCATCCAGCCCCTTACAAAGGATGGACGTCATCGCTTTGGTGAGTGTTTGCACCTGAGGTCCCAACGTGACACG
>JBGSMR010000332.1:0-12655 GCA_041740065.1 Chthoniobacterales bacterium | reverse complement strand
GATGGTGGTTCGTGGGCAAACGATTTGTCGCATATTCGTAATGGGGCTTGGGCGTTTACTCGTCGGCGTTATCGCTAATCAGGGTTGAGATAGAGATTTCCAATCCTCTCCTCGCCACCGTGGTTGCTGCGGCCTTGGCTGGCTCCGGCACGGCTATCATCTTAAAATCGTACGGATCCAGCGGCGGTGCAGATATTCTAAGCGTGGCTTTATACAAGCTCTTTGGTCTGAGTCTGGGTACAGGATCCATTCTCCTCAACGCCGCTCTGGTCCTTGGGTCGGCCTTCGTTTTTCCTGCGGAGACGGTTCTTTACATGGTAATATATATTTTCGTTGCGGCTCATTTTACCGACAAAGTATTTCGTGCCCTAACTGCAGGCCGATTGGTGGTCATCATTTCTGCGCGATGGGCGGAGCTAATCAATGGGCTCATGGAAATCCAGATCCGAACAACGAAATTGCAAGGCACCGGAGGATTTCAGCGAGGAGAGCAACCGCTCTTGCTTTCGATCACCACGGCGAAAAGAATTACCGATCTCAAGCGGATCGTTGCCCGCACGGATGAAAATGCTTTTATTGCCATCATGACCGCGGACGATGTAACCGGGGTGGAAGTGGGGAATCAACCCCATTGGTAGCGCTACAGTTTCAAGCGAAAAGCTGAGAGTAGGCGTTATCGTTAATTGCGGCAGCGATCGGATGTTTAACTAATCTTTCGGCGGTGATCGCAAAAAAATCACTCCCGCAATCCTCGACCTTAGCGATCACTTTGAGGCCATAGTGCTCCAATGCAGCGTGGTCGACGACCGTATGCACCGTGGTAAATCCAAGGGCTCCCGATGCGGCTACTTCCATCAACGCGGAGTCTTCGAATTCCCCAACAACGAGCGGTCTTACTCTTTGTCTGTCGAACCACGTTTCGAGCGCGGTTCGCATCCCCATGTTGGTGCTGGGAAGGAGTGCGGGCGCACCATTCAGAGATTGAGGAAAATTGCGCCGCAGTTTCTTCGCGATGGCTGGAGCGCCGCAAAACGTGACTCCCGACCTTCCCAATCGATGGTTGAAAGTCTTAGTTTTGAGGCTGCTTGAGGCAGGTTCGTCCGCCAGAACGATATCCAGTCGGTGCGCTTGAAGGTTCTGAACCAGAGGGCCGATCTCGCCCTGTCGGCAAATGATATGGGTGGGCTCACCGAAGGCAAACGCGGGTTTTAAAATCTCAAAGGCAATTAACTTTGATAACGCGTCAGTAATGCCGACCTGAAATTGCAACGCCCGTTGGCCCGGCCTTTGTCTTACGGCATTGATGAGCTCACGTGTGGTAGAAAATATTTCGTCCGCGTAGCTGAGCACCAGTTGGCCCGTTTCTGTCAAAACAAGACTCCGACCGCTGCGTCGGAACAGTTTTTCGCCAAGCGCATCCTCGAGGAGTTTGAGCTGGGCACTGATAGACGGCTGCGAAACGTGGAGCGCTTCGGCCGCTTTGCGCACCCCGCCTTTTCTAGCCACGGTCCAAAAATAACGCAAATGATGGAGATTGAGAAAATCCATAACTCCACCATACATAGATAAATGTTATCATAGCAATTAATTCGTAGCTTAATACAACTTTTAGGGCGGCATGGTTCTCAGGAAGTCAGGCAAACCGTCTCTCGGCACTGCGAGCGCTAAGTCCGCACGAATCCTAAATATGGCATCTGCTACAAAACATCGGAAACCGTAGCGTTCCGGTCATCGTGGTGGCTTGCTAAGATAGGCGGAGCCCTCCAACGTGAATCGCCACGGAAAATCACGAGCCGCCGAAATTCCGATACGCGCGTCTGCGATGACATTTCCTTCACAAATTGCAGGGAGAATCTGGATGGCATTGTGCGCACAGATATCCATCCCGTGGTGGGTGCCATTGATACCGAGCGCCTGAGAGAGTTTCCCTGGGCCGGAGCACAGCGCTCGGAGCACGGTTGTTTTGCGACGTTCAGCCATCAACTCGATGCCAGCGCATGGTTCCAATGCGCGGACAAGGACAAATCCCGTGCGGGCTCCTTTAACGAGCACATTAAAAAGCCAATGTACTCCATAGTTCAAATAGACATAAGCTGTGCCCGGCGGGTTGTTTGCAACAAAAGCGCGGGCTGTCGGTCTAAAAAAAGTATGGCACGCGGGATCATCTTCGGAGTCGTATGCCTCGGTTTCCACTATCACCCCGGTTGTTGAGCCACACACGAGCTTGGAGCCGAGCAGCTTTTGCGCGCAAGTGAGCGGGTCGCGCAGGAAAAATGCGCGGTTCATTACAATCCGCTGGGATAGTCGATAAACTGCCACGGGAGGCCGTGTGATTTTTCGATGGCGGCGGCAAGGGCTTTCACGCCGAAGGTTTCAGTCGCGTAGTGACCGGCATAGATGAGGTTAATCCGAGCTTCCTCCGCAGCAGCAAACGTATGGTGCGGACCCTCACCGGTGACGAGTGTATCGTAGCCTTCGGCAGCGGCTTGCTCCACTAAAGTTCCGCCGGCTCCGGATACCACAGCTATCCGTCGGATCCGCTCGGGGCCACCTGGCGCGACGTGGACTGGCCCTCTAACAACCGTCTCCAACCGATCTACCAATGTCTGGAGCGTGGTGTTCACGGAGCCGCCGATCCCAAATTTTGCAAAGGATTTCGTGGATTTCAGTCCCACCGCAGCGCTCAGAAGGGCATTATTTCCAAGCTTTGAATGAGCATCAAGTGGGAGGTGCGAGCTATAAATGGCCAGATCGGCAGCTAATGCGGATTTCAGTTTTCGATACATTGCACCGGTGACAGGTCGATTCCCGCCCCAAAATAATCCATGGTGCACAATGAGGAGGTCGGCTCCCGACGCGAGGGCCTGCTCGATCACGGTTTCAGCGGCATCTACAGCAGCAGCTACCCGGGTCACGCGGCCGGAGTTTTCCAATTGCAGCCCATTGAGTGCATTCGGATAATCTTCGATATTCGCTGTATTCAGGGTCCGGTCCAGCCAGTCGACGAGCGGGGTAAGTTCCACGAGGTATATCCTATCGCATTTCAATCAAATGAAAAGATGCTTTGGCAGCTGGCGCGGAATCAGTAGCATCCGCGCACTATGTTAAAAGCCGGAATCGTCGGTCTCCCGAATGTCGGGAAGTCCACTTTGTTCAATGCCCTTACCCGTACGCGCAAAGCGCAGGCGGCAAATTTTCCATTTTGCACGATTGAGCCGAATGTCGGCATCGTCACAGTGCCTGATGAGCGCCTGCAAAAATTGGCGGATCTTTCGAAGTCTGAGAAGATTTTGCCGGCTGCGATTGAGTTTGTGGACATTGCGGGGCTGGTTCGCGGTGCCAGCGAAGGCGAAGGTTTGGGCAATCAGTTTCTCAGCCACATCCGCGAGGTTGATGCCATCGTGCAAGTGGTCCGTTGTTTTGAGGACGATGATATTCACCACGTTTCTGGCTCCGTGGATCCGGTTCGAGACATTGAGATCATCAACACCGAACTCATCCTTGCTGACTTGGGATCGCTAACCAAACGCAAGGACCGGCTCCAGAAAGGCGCTCGCATGGGAGACAAGGCTGCCAAAGCAGAACTGGCAATGGTCGAAAAATTAGTGCCCCATCTCGACTCTGGAAAGCCTGCCTCGACATTGGAAGTATCCACCGAAGAACGCATCGTGCTGGAGGGACTATTTTTGCTCAGTGCCAAGCTATCACTTTTTGCCTGCAACGTTCGGGAGGATGACCTTGCTGACCTCAGTGGCGATAGCCCAGCGGCGCGGCATGTGCGTGCGGTGAGTGATTACGCAAAAACACATTTGGGATGCGAAGCTGTGGTCATTAGCGCGCAAATCGAGGCGGAACTCGCTGAGCTCCCCCCCGAGGAGGCCAAGGAATTTTTGGCGGGTCTCGGCGTGGATGACAGCGGCGTGGGTCTCTTGATTCGTGCGGCATATCATCTGCTTGGACTGCGCACCTATCTAACCACCGGACCGAAAGAAACCCGGGCATGGACGATCCGCGCCGGGGATAAAGCGCCTGCCGCAGCCGGAGTGATTCATTCTGATTTTGAACGAGGGTTTATTGCCGCCGAAACCATCGCATTTGATGACCTGATCACGCTGGGATCCCACGCCAAGGCGAGGGAGGCAGGAAAGCTCCGCATCGAAGGCAAAGAATACGTCGTCAAGGATGGCGATGTGATTGAGTTCCGGTTTAACGTCTAGTGGCGATCTTCGCGGCAGTATTGGCGCGCGCCGTCGCGAGACATCCCCGATGGCTAGCTGCCTCTGGTGTGTGTGTTGTGCTTGCGTGTGTCGCGGTGCTTGCCACTCACCAGAGCTTTGATTCAGACATTCTGAACATCCTGCCCGCAGATCGGCCCGCGGTGCAGGGGCTCAAGGTGATCAACAGCCGCTTTGAGCAGACCCGTGAATTGACGTTTGTCGTTCAAAGCAACTCAGCTGAGACCACCGAAGATTTCCATGCGGACCTTGTGGCCCGCCTCCGCAAGGCGCCATGGGCGGTTCGCATTCTCGACGGACCTCCGGTGGAGTCCGAGACAGGTCTCGCGGATCTGCAGTCGTTGATGCTTCCTCTCCTCCTCAATCTTCCACCGGACGATTTTGCTGATGCGATAGACTCGCTCGATCCACAAATGCTGAGAGAACGAATCGCTAAACTGCGAAGGGGATGGGAGGCCGGCGCTCCTGTGGCGATGATGGAACTTCAAGGCGATCCGCTCGGACTGCTCACTCGCGCACTAAGCCCGGTCGTGAAATCCGCGTCCATGACTGAGGGTATGACGACAATCTCTCCTGATGGCACCATGCAGATCATCCCGGTGGTGACGAATCAGGCGGACCTATCTGCGGATGCGAGTCGCTCTATGATGGCACAGGTGAGAGAGTTCATGGCAGAAGCCCTGCGGGCCTCGGATGGGGCTGTGACGCTGCAAGTAACAGGTCGCAGCGCCTACGTGGACGAAATCTCGACCAGCATGAAACGCGACATCCAGATTACTTCGGTCGTTTCGTTGGTCGCGGTTACGGCGTTGTTTTGGTTTTCCTTCCGGCAGTTTTTGCCACTTGTAGGACTTGCCATTATTCTCGCGGCGAGCGCACTCGCTGCGTTGGCTTCCGGCAGTCTGGTATTTTCTCAGCTCAATATGATAGCGATCGGCTTTTGCTCCATCTTGTTCGGACTGGGCGATGATTTCGGGTTGCTGCTGATCGAGCGCTTCCGCCTGGAGCGACGAGCAGGCAAAGATTTCGAGTCCGCGGTGCGCGAATCTATCGCCCGTCTTGGCCCCGGAATCTTGTGGGTAGCGGCCACCACATCCGTGGGATTTCTTGCGCTGGCACTTAGTGGCTCAGTAGGTTTTTCGCAATTGGGCGCCATGGTCGCAATGGGGGTCTTTGCATGCGCTGCCATTGTCACGGTGTATCTATTTTTGTTTGTCGGTCGGAAAGAATCCAGTGTGGCGCTAAACGCTGCCGCTTGGACGGAGCGTTTACCGGTGATGCTTGCAAACGCCGGACCGCGGATAGGCTGGATCAGCGCCGTCGTGCTGACTGGACTGACGGTATTCGCGCTTTCCCCGATTCGACCGGTAAAATTCGATACCTCACCAACATCAATGGAGCCGCACAATGCTCCGGCGGCGATTGCCCGCGCAGCAATTATGGAGGGGTTCCCTGCGGCATTTGAACCTCTGCTAATTGTGGGCGAGTTTTCCAACTCGGAGGAGGCGGCCACTGCTTCGCGAGCGCTAGACGTGCACCTAAGTCGCTTGCAAGAGGCCGGCATGGTGAATGCCTTTTCGTCCCCAAGCCCGCTATTGGTTTTGGAGAATCATGGGCGGCTCAATGTCGCGTCATTAGACGCAGGCCGGCTGCGAGATGCGCTCCATGCTTGGGATACAGCGATTGGCGAGGCTGGGTTTCAGGCTTCCGCATTTTCGAGCGCGAGGGATCAACTTCAATCACTTCTTGATCTAGCGGGCGGCGACACACCGGAGTTCGCGTGGGCCAACGTCTTGCCTGAATCATCACCGTGGAATTTCCTGTTGGATCGCATGGTTGCAGATGCTGGGCTCGCAACGATCACATTTGTAAAACCAGCTGCTGCCTTTTCTGGGCCGGACCATGCAGCCACGATGGAGGCCGCCATCCTCGAAGGATCGCCTGGATGGATGGTCACGGGATGGTCGCAAATGTTGGGCACTTTGGTGCCATGGGCAGAACGAGAGTTGCTGACCTTTGGCAGCGCAGTCGCAGGTGTGATCCTCGTCATTCTGGCGTTTGTCTATCGTGACATCCGGCTCTGGCTGGTGCATACGCTCGGATTAGCGCTCGCGTTGGGTGGTACTGTCGCAACCATCAAACTGACGGGCCAGCAGATCAATCTGCTCAATGTGCTCGCATTTCCGCTTCTACTCGCTGTGGGCGTGGATTACGGAATCCACTTGATCCTCGCGCTGAGGCACGATCTCTCCTCCCTCGCGTCTGTAATCAAACCAGTAACGATCAGCGGACTGAGCACCGCCGCAGGATTCGGGTCACTCGCGCTCGCATCCAATCCGTCCCTCTCCGGCCTGGGTGCAGTCTGCGCTATCGGGGTAATGTGGAGCCTTGCAGTGAGTCTGTTTTTTGTCCTGCCAATAGCCGCTTGGGCGTCGCCGCTTGCCTCCCACAGCCGAGTGCGATAAGAAGATACATCATGAAATTACCAATCATTGCCTTGTTGGGTGCAGCGATGTTTCTCGCCGGCTTATCGAATGCCATTGCGGATGAGATGATTCGGAGCGTTCAGACTCAACTCCAGAAAGCCGGATTTTACGAGGGAACCATTGACGGCAACTGGGGTAGCCAGACCGCAGCGGGCGTCCGTCGCTACCAGCTTGCAAATGATCTCCGGGTTACTGGAGAATTAAATGAGGCCACGCTCAACCGGATGGGCATTGCCCCGGCAGTCCCGAAATATAAGGCGCTTGCCGACCTTTTCAAAGGTGGCCCATACCTCACGGCACCTCCCGATTTCCAAGTGGCCACCGTCCGAAGGGCAAAAGAAAGTCTTAGACTGCTCGGATATTACAAGGGGCCCATTAATGGGGATCCGGGTCCGGCTCTGACCAGCGCTCTGGAAGCGTATCAGCGCAGTGCAAGGTTCCGAGCCAGCGGTCGCCTCGACAAAACGACACTCCAAGCACTGAATCTCCTCACTGTCGCCGGGGACGGATACTGACTTTTCTCCGATCTTTGCATGACTTGTAACCTCGTAGGCATTGATCTGGGTGGCACCAAAATTGAGGGTGCCATCATTCACCCGGAGTCACCGGACGCCACCGTATTCCGCACCCGCCTTCCCACTGAATCCGCTGGGGGATATGATCATATCATCGCTCAGCTGAAGGATCTCAGTGAGTTGATTCGAACAGAGCTCGGTGGAAAGCTACCCGACCGTATTGGGATCGGAACGCCGGGAACGCTGGATCCAAAAACCCAGTTGCTTCGCGGATCAAATACGCAATGCCTCAACGGGCGCCCATTCAAGGCAGACCTTGAGGCAGCCATCGGCATCGAATTTGCAATAGCAAATGATGCTAATTGTTTCGCCCTTGCTGAAGCCACCATGGGAGCTGCTCGTGGATATGAAACAGTATTCGGAATCATCCTTGGAACCGGATGCGGCGGAGGATTCGTAGTTAACCAAAAGGTGCTGAACGGATGTCATGGCATCGCAGGTGAATGGGGGCAAATTGCGCTGGATCCCAACGGGGAAATTTCAGGATACGGAACACGAGGCACCATCGAGACACTCCTTCCCGGGCCGGCACTGGAGAATTTTTACGCCCATGCGAGCGGCACACGCCTGCCGCTCCGAGATGTCGTCACGCGCGCGCGCGCCGGGACGGATCCCCACGCGGTCCTGACCGTCCAGCACCTGAAAACCGAGTTCGCCCGAGCAGTGACGATTATCATCAACGCATTCGATCCTCATGCCATTGTTATCGGCGGTGGCGTGGGGAATATCGACGAGCTATATGGTGACGATGTACGACAGATGGTGAGCGATCAAATTTTCGCTCCTTCATTTGAGGCCCCCCTGCTAAAACCCGAGTTGGGCGACAGCGCGGGAGTTTTTGGTGCGGCCATGCTGACAGCATGAATTTTTCGATAAAACTTGAATTTTACTATACCTTCTTATGTTTGAACCTGGCGAAAAAGTAGTATGCGTGAATGGCGATTTCCCTCCCTTGGTACGTCGGATTTACAGTAGGCTCCCTCGGAAAGACGAGGTCTACACAGTGCGCGAGTGTTCACTCGGCCGACTGAAAAGTGGCGGGGGAGATACCGGCATCAGCTATCGGGTGCTTCTTGTGGAGTTAGTCAATGGACCAGATCCTTACATGAATCCTGAGCAGGCTGAGGAACTCGGCTTTCGATCCGACCGATTTGCGCCGGTGCTCGGCTCCGAAAATGAGGCAGAAGCAGAATTCGCAGAGGCCGGGAGTCAGTCGTTTTGACGGATTTCCTATCGCGCCCCGGGATTCGAAAATCAGGATTCTTCGAAATTCCACTTGCATCGCACTACCCGTCTGCCAAACTGCCGGGCTAAATTTATCACGGCCATGAGCATTATTGCCACCATCGAAGAAGAACAACTTAAGAAAGATCCCGCCAAGTTCAGCGTGGGCGATACCGTCAAAGTCCACACCCGCGTGATCGAGGGTGACAAGGAGCGCATCCAGATTTATTCCGGAATTGTCATCGGGCGCAAGGGCACCGGCATCAACGAAAATTTCACCGTCCGTCGGGTGAGTTATGGAGAGGGTGTGGAGCGGGTATTCCCGATTCACTCCCCTCGCATCGCAAAGATTGAAATCGAGCGTAAGGGCGCAATCCGTCGTTCGAAACTTAATTATCTCCGCGACCGGAAGGGCAAATCCGCCACGACCGTCAAAGAGAAAATCGAAGCCCGCAGCTAATTTTCAAATGAAAACGCCCACCCGATTAATCCGGGTGGGCGTTTCTTTTTTCCAGGAGAATGGCGTGCTCGTTTGCATTCGAGAACCATTTCTGGAACTCTGGTAGTATTCGTATCGCCGGGGTGGATGAAGCCGGACGCGGCCCCCTCGCAGGACCTGTCGTTGCGTCCGCAGTTATTCTTGTGCCAGATGCTTGCGTTTCGGGCCTCAATGACTCGAAGCGACTGAGCCGCGCCAAGCGCGAAGAGGCTTTCGAGAGATTGACGACAGATCCCAAGGTTCAGCATGCAACTGCGTGGGTGGATGCTGCTGACGTGGACCGCTTGAATATTCTCCGTGCCACGCACGAGGCAATGCGCCGGGCTGTTACCGGCTTGGCAATTGCCGCTGATCACGCGCTCATTGACGGGCTTCCGGTGCATCCGTTTCCAATTCCGCAAACGGCGATCGTCAAAGGGGATGGACTATCGTTCAGCATCGCGGCGGCGAGCATCATCGCCAAAGTAACACGGGATCGAATGATGGCCGGCTATGCTTTAGAATTCCCGCAATACGGATTTGAGAAGCATATGGGCTATGCAACGGCACAGCACCTCGCTAGTCTGCGACGCTATGGCCCATGCCGGATCCATCGTCGCAGCTTTGCTCCAGTGGCGCAGACGTTTTTGGCCCTTTAAGCCTCCGTTAGCGACCCATCTCGCGCTCGGAAGGCGGGGAGAAAAACTCGCCGCCCAGGAACTTCGACGCTCGGGCTACAAAATCCTTGCGTACAATTTCCGAGGCAGGCAAGGAGGAGAAATCGATCTTGTGTGCCGCGAGCGTGAGAGCGATACGCTCGTATTCATCGAAGTCAAAACCCGAAGTAGCGAAGCCTTTGGACGACCCATTGATGCGGTTGACAAAAAGAAGCGCCGACGCATTGTCAAGGGTGCCATGGCATGGTTACGCATGCTCGATATGCCTGATATTCGCTTTCGGTTCGACGTCGTTGAGGTGATCGCAGGCCCCTCACCGGAAATCCGTGTGATCAAAAATGCTTTCGGTCTTCCGTCGGAAATCTTGTATTAAAAATTGCCACTGGAAGCGAAGCGTTCCTTGACGGTTCTTCGCTATTTCCAGTGGATTCATGTCAACAGAATGGTCTCGCGCGGGGAAGCGCAGTGGATTTTAAAGAAATCAGCGAGAATGAAATAGGGACAACTGCGCTCGAAGCAGCGATTCATGTGCATCGGGAACTCTGGGGCCGGGGCTCTCGGAAACAGTTTACGAGGAGATCCTGTTCCGTGAATTGTCAGTTCATGGATTGAAGATCGGTGGAGCGGATATCGCCAGCCCAAAAGAAACAAGTGCAGACGGTTCTGCGGCTGACAGGTTCGGGACTCGGGGTTCTTCTAAACTTTGGAGAAGCCGTTCTCAAGAGCGGCATTTGGTTCTCTCGCTGCCAGCTCGATCTGGCTTTGCCCAGCCTTCGGCAGGCTGTCTCGCGCGCCTCTGCGGGAGAATCATTCCACTCAAAATAGCGAAGAACCTCCTTGACAGGGGACATAGCGATGTCTTGATGCAGGCGACCGCGCATTCGGATCTCAAGCACAGGAACACAACCTTATCGATTCATGTTTTTACCGATCGTCCTCATCATTTTCTCCCTGGCATTACTTACGGCAGGAGCTGAAGGTCTGGTGCGGGGCAGTGCGTCCATCGCCTTACGCGCGGGGCTTACACCGTTGGTAATCGGATTGACCGTGGTTGCCTTTGGCACCAGTTCTCCCGAACTCGTCGTCAGCCTCAAGGCCTGCCTTGCCAGCCAGGGGGATCTTGCCGTTGGCAATGTGGTTGGATCAAATATCTTCAACATTGGGATCATCTTCGGCATCACCGCATTAGTATGTCCGGTGCCCGTGCGTTTGCAGATAATCAAAATCGATGCTCCGGTGATGGTCGTGGCCGCAATTGCTCTACCACTGCTCATCATGGGTGGAGGTCTCGGTCGGGTGGAAGGGAGCATTCTTTTGGTTGGCCTGATCGCATATACTATCTTCAACGTTCGGCTGGCTCGCCGGGAAACGTCGGCGGCGATCGCTGATGAATTTGCAGAAGGACTACCGCGCCAATCCCGACATTGGCTTTGGGATGTTGCATTTCTCGGGGGAGGATTGGTCCTCCTTGTTGCCGGTTCGAATTTGCTCGTTGATAACTGCATCGTGATCGCCCGCGCCGCGGGATTAAGTGAAGCAGTGATCGGCCTGACTATCGTCGCTGCAGGCACCAGCATGCCAGAGCTTGCCACATCGGTAGTGGCCGCTTTCCGGAAGGAACCTGACATCGCAATTGGAAATATCGTCGGCTCGAACATTTTTAATATTCTCGGCATCTTGGGAGTGTCATCGTTAGTCGCCCCCCTCACCGTGACAAATATCCAGACGACGGATTACCTCGTGATGATCGGAATTTCGATATTGCTGGTGCCGGTGCTCTGGAGCGGCCTGCGGGTGCGGCGCCTCGAGGGTGCGCTCTTATTGGCCTGCTATTTCAGCTATCTCTACGTTCTTTGGCCGAAAGCATGACGTCAGATCGACGCATCGCAGTCACCTTTCCCAAGCGGCTGTCAGCCGAGCTCGGAGAACTGGCAGCCATCGCAACGGACCGCGGGCTGAGTTTTGCGGAAATTTTTGCCCATCTGCAGGGTAGGGTGTATCCGCTGCTTTTAGTGCTCATCGCATTGCCATTTTGTCAGCCACTCGCACTACCGGGGCTTTCAACACCGTTTGGAGTGGTCATTGCAGTGCTTGGGCTTCGATTTGCGCTTCGGCAAAAGCCTTGGTTACCCGAACGATTGATGAACCGGCGCCTACCACCGCGCCTCCTGCCGGCGGTTCTCCGGGGCGGGGCCATGGTTCTTGGTTGGACCGAAAAGTTTCTCCATCCCCGGTTGAGCTGGGTATTCGATTGGGGAATGATCCAATTCGCCACCGGCAGCGTTATTTGCATCTCGGGGCTTTTGCTTTTGCTGCCGCTCCCCGTTCCGTTCAGCAACCTGTTCCCTGCCCTTGCTGTGGTCTTAACTGCTTCGGCGATTTCAGAACGGGATGGCCTGATGCTGATCGCGGGCGGAATTATGTTTCTGATTGCCTGCGTCTACATCGCGCTGATCTTTATTGGCGGCGCGGAGCTTGTAGCGTGGCTGAACCAACTTGTCGCTTTACAATTCGGCGGCGACTGAACGTCAGTCCGTCCGCGGCGATGAATTTTTATCACCGGGATCTTCGGCGATCGTGATTCCCATCTTCTTAGCTCGCTCCTTCCACAGGTTGCGAGCGTGGAGCTGGAGGTCTGCGACCTTGTCTTTCTCGTCCATGATCTCAAATCCGAAGATTGTTTCGATCACATCTTCGAAGCTGAGCAGGCCAACATTCGTTCCGAATTCATCGACAATCAAAAGGATCTGATGGCGTTCCGCAATGAAGCGCTGGAAAATAGCGTCAACCGGAGTATGCTCCGGAGCGATCGCAAGCGGCCGTTTGACATCAGCGAGGGTGGCGGTGTCTGCTGCATCTTTGAGATGTGCCAGCAACACCTCTCCGCGAATCACAAACCCACTGATGTCATCAGGATTTCCGTGGTAAACGGGGATCCGGGTGAAGGGCTTTTCTTCGATAATTTTGACAAATTCTGTTA